>JAVCCG010000014.1 GCA_030765605.1 Candidatus Alcyoniella australis | reverse complement strand
GTGGGAATAAAATTAAGCACAGCGAATGCTTTTCATCAGAATTGAAAAGGCAAGATTCGTATATACTTAGAATACAGGGGGGGGGCGACATGACTGAATCCAACAGGAAAGACGACTATTCAGAAATTTTCGCAATGAATGATGGAGAGGCAGGGAAGTACCTTACTCCAGAAAAGCGTCAAGAAATTTCAAGTGTAATGGAGCAGCGTAAGTCTCAGAATTTGTGCCCTCTATGTGGAAAACCGTTTCGCGGTGCATATTCCGCCAATGATCTTCCTCCTTTGGAAGAGATGAACTTTACGACACCTATACGTGTATTGGGAATAGAGTGGAATGTGGAGTCAAAGTGCGGCAAAAAATATCGAAAAAATCATGTATTCTCAAAGTAAGTAAAGCAATTTGAAAAACCAAGATAAAGACGGAACGAACGCGAAGAAGAAATCGGTAGGAAGGCGCAAGAAAAGATCAACAAAGGATCCGGTAAACTAAATTAAATAATATTCAATGGAGCAAGCTAAAAAATATAAATAGAAATGAGTAGTACGTGTACACAGTTAAAATAGGAGAGAACCAATACGATTGTAACAGTCTTTATACGCTTGGAGTATGGGCAAGCGAGGGAAGGGTCAACGAATATACGGTTGTATATGACCATTTATCTAGGGAATGGAAGCATGCAGGAACACTAATAAACTTTAACACAATAGTATCTGACAATATAGCGAAAAAGGGAAAGAAAAGACTTTCATCATGGGCGAAAGTGCTATTAATTATCGGCATTTTATTCGTATTGAGTATCTATGGAGATACTATTGTAAACAAGTTAGACGATACAGCATATAGCTTGCAGTTAACTGCGAGAAGACTAGAGGCGTCTCAAAACCGTACGAAAAATAACCAGCAAGTGAGAGGAGACGATAAATTTGAGATTGCAAATGTAAGTTTTAGGCCAGGATATAAGGGTAACTCGATAAAAATTATAGGAGAAATTACAAATAAATCAGGTAGGGACTATCGACGTGCTTGGTATAATATGAGCATATATGGGAAAGAAAACATCCTGGTGGATTCAATAAAAATAGTTATTTATAACTTTAACAATGGTAAAACAAAATCATTCAGTGAAGAATCACACGAGAAATACCAGGAAATAATTGACTATAAAATTGATTTCGACTTTGGGTTTGATAAAAAATAGATTAATACTTTTCATTGGGATTTCTTCTTGGCCAACTCGAGGGTGGTCTTCAGTCCGCGCTCGCGTAGCGTGCGCACCACGAACAGCGGCTTGGTGGTCAGGTGGAAGCGCTTGCCGTATTTGCGCAGTTTGCGCGGGCAGATCCGCAGGCCCACTCCCGGCTCTTGGGGTACGTCGATGGTGCCGTCGGGATTGACCTCCGTCGTATGCTCGAGCATGCCGTCGCGCACATCGGGCATCCAGGCCGGCGGCTCGTAGGGGTACTCGATCCACTGGCGATTGGGCCAGGCCGCGTAGACCGCCAGGTTGGTCAGCAGGCCCGCGCCGTTGGTCCAGGTGTGGGGCGAGAACTGCAATCCGGCCTCTTCGCAGGCGTCCATGGTGCGCTTGCCCGTGCCGATGCCGCAGAAGGTGACGTCGGGCTGCAGGATGTCGTACGAGCCGTGCTTGACGAACATCCGCTGATCGTGCCAGTTGATGTTCAGCTCGCCGCCGGCGATACGCGTCTTGACCCGCGTGCGCAATTCGGCCAGCTCCTCGTAGGCGTTCATATCCAGCGGCTCCTCGATCCACTCGACGTTAAGGTCGTCGCAGATTTTGCCAAACCGCGTGGCGCGCTCTAGGTCCCATAGCGGAGCATCGTCGACCAGGGTCACGCGCCAGCCCTGGTTGGCGTCGACCATCAGCGAGAAGTCGTTGCCCAATTCGGCGCGCACCTCGCGCATGATCTGCTCGTCGTCCTGTTCATCAAAACTGTGCACGCGTAGCTTGACCCCCTTGAAGCCCATCTCGCGGATGCAGTCGAGGTAGGCCCGCCGTTCCGCGATCGGCAGCAGGCTGCCGGTGGAGGCGTAGACGCGGACTTTATCTACGGTGCGATCGTTGCCTGAAAGCAGCTTGTACAGCGGCTTGCCCGCGATCTTGGCCCGCAGGTCCCAGAAGGCGTTCTCGATCCAGTAATTGCTCCAGCCCAAATAGCCGGCCTCGCGCACGCGCTGGCGCGCGGCTACCACGTCCTCGGCGTCGAGCCCGAGCAGGAAGCCGCCGAGCAGGCCGCCCAGGCCCTGGCGCTCGTGGCCAAAGGCGTTGCCCACCGACTCGCCGATCAGACCGTCGTCGGTGTACAGGCGCAGCAGGTTGCTGTGGTTGTACTGCTGCGGGTAACCCGGGATCCAGGTCGAGTAGAACGCCGGCTTGACCGGGATGTCGATGTGATACAGCTCAATGCGGCTGATGCGGCTCATCTGCGCTCCTCGTATCAGTTTCGACGGCCATAGTGAATCAAGCCGTAAATGATGACAACCCCTGTTCAGCAATCGGCGTGAGCGTAGAAAAGGCTTGACAGGCGGGATGCTGTTGTGCTAAAAACAAGCTTAGTTAATTGATCGATGCATTAACAAAGAGTGTAAATGAGCCAATCCAAGATACGCCGGGAGCTGGAGGTCAATGCGGTGCTTAGCGCCTTGATCGCCCGTACACAGCTCGGACAGGTGCTCGATCGCACATCCAACAACTCCGAACGCTTCCTGATTACGCGTCGCGGAGAGGCTGCGGCGGTAATCATCGGCGTGGACGACTTCGTGCGTAACGTAGTGCGCAAGCCGCGGCTGCTGCGCCGGCTGGCAGGGCAGGCCGCACTCTCCGGCGCATCGCAGATGCCCCTGGAGCAGATCCAGCAGCGCGTGGAGCGCTCGTTGGATCGGCGGGCACAGGGGAAACGATGAGCGAGGCGCTAAGGGTCGTGCTCGACTACGACTTGCTGGCCGCCGACGTACTGTGGCCCAAAGGCCGGGCTCCAGGAATTTTGCCCCTGGCGCTGGACGGCCGGATCCACGCGACGTTCGATCCGCAAATGCTCAAAAGCTACACCACGCTGCTGTGCGATTCCGAACTCGGGCTCGACCCGGACGACGTGGTCGAGCTGATCGACTCCCTGACGCGCAACGGCTGCTGTGTGCGCACGCGGCGGCCCTCGAGCGTTCCGGGTTTGAGCGATCCCGATCGGCGGCTGCTGGCCTGCGCCGTGGCCGGTCGCGCCGATGCCTTGATCAGCATGCGCCCCGAACGCTTCGGCCACAGCCGCGTGCGTAACGTGTCGATCGTCGACCCGTCACGTTTTAATGCGCTTTTCATCTCTCGCATCAGCTTGCCGCCACAGGAGGGCGCCGATACAATCGGCCCAACAATCGAGGTTGGAGAATGCCCATGAACAAGGCCGTTCGGTTCCCCCTGACAGTTATGATCGTGGTGTTGCTGCTGGTGAGCGCCTGTCAAAAGCGCGTCAAGCCCGATGACCTGGACAGGGCCGAGGGATACTACCTGCTCGGCGTCTCCTCAATGGAGCTCGGCGACTCCACCGGCGCGCTCGAGTCGTTGTTGATGGCGGTGGAGATCAATCCCCAAGAGCCGCGCTATCACGACGCCGTCGGCCTGGTCTATTACTCCAAGGAGCGCTTCGACAAGGCGATCAACCACTTCAAACAGGCGTTGGCGCTCGATCCGAACTACTCGGACAGCCACCACAACCTGGGCACGGTCTATCTCTACCTGGGTCGCTACAACGAGGCGATCGACGAGTTCAGCGCCGCGCTGCAAAACGACCTGTACCGCAACCGCGCGGCCTCGCTCAACAGCCTGGGCTGGTGCCACTACAAGCTGGGCGATTACGTCAAGGCCGAAGAGTACCTGCAGGGCGTAATCAAGCAGGATCGGCGCTACCTGATCGCCTACAACAACCTGGCGCTGGTCTACATCGCCATGGATCGCGGCGAGGACGCGGTAGCGACCTTACTGCGCGTGCTCGAGCTGTCGCCGGACTACGCGGAGGCGCATCTCAACCTGGGGATCGCCTACACCAAGATCGGCCGCACCGATCAGGCCAAGGTCGAGTTCGCCAAGGTGATCGAGGTCGATCCCTACGGCAAGCTCGGCGATCAGGCCAAGCAATACCTGAGGCTATTACGGGGGGGGCCAGATGGAGAACCTGGGGGACTTCCTTAGACGCGAACGGGAATTTCGCGGGATCAGCATCGTACAGGTAGCACAGCAGACCAAGGTCAATCTCAGCTTGCTGCAGGCCATCGAGCATCTGGACTGGGAGCGCATTCCCTGCCGGACCTATATGCGCGGGCATTTGCGCGCCTACGCTCAGTTCATCGGCCTCGACACCGAGGACCTGATCCTGCGCTATGAGCAGCAACACGAGCAGCATCTGGCCGATCTGCAGCGCGCCGGCGAGCACGACGCCACCCCGATTAAACGGCCGAGCCTGGTCGAGCGCATCAGCGAGGCGATCCGCCTGTCCAAGGTCGCGGGCTTCTAGTGCCGCTGATCAGCCCCGAGCTCGAGCGCGAGCTGGCGCCGCTTTGCGCGCTTGAGCCGCGCGTGGCTGTGGTGCTCGGATCGGGGCACGGCGGATTTATCGACCGACTGCAAATCCAGGAGCGCCTCGAGTACGCGCAGCTGCCCGAGTTCAACGCGGCCGACGACGTGCCCGGCCACGCCGGAGAGTTGATCGTCGGCATGCTCGATGGAGTGCGCGTCGCCGCCTTTTCCGGCCGCTTTCACTATTACCAGGGGCTCCAGGGCCCGCAAGTCGTGCTGCCGGTGCTCGCGGCCCACGCCATGGGGATCGAGCGGTTGGTGCTGACCTGCGCCTGCGGCGTGGTCAACCTCGAGTGGGAAGCCGGGGACATCGTCTTTATTTCCGATCAGGTCAATCTCCAGGGCCGCAACCCGCTGATCGAGCTGCAACGACTGGAGCCGCAGCGTGAGCGGTTCGTCGACATGAGCCGCGCCTACAGCCTCGATCCGGCCGCGGAACTGATCGAGGCGGGTAGGGCGGCCGGCGTCCGCGTGCACGTCGGGACCGTGGCAGCGCTGCTCGGCCCAAGCTACGAGACACCGGCCGAGATCCGCATGATTCGCACCATGGGCGTCGACGCGGTGACCATGAGCACCGTACCCGAGGCGCTCGTCGCCCAGTGGCTGGGCATGCGACTGGTTGCCCTGGGCCTAGTGGCGAACAAGGCTGCCAGTGATCGCGGTCCCGGACTTTCGCACGCCATGGTCCTGGACTCGGTGCGACGCAGTGCGCCCGCGATGCACGACGTGCTCTCTAAAGCAATCCAGCTGCTTTCGCAGTAACCACAATATTTCGTATAACAATTGCGATGAGGCGAATGCTGACCATCGCGGTGCTTGGCCTGTGCCTGACACTGGTTGCCGCCTGCCAGGCGCAGCGCTCAACCTCGCAGCCTCCGCTGACCGACCAACTGCAGATCCCCAAGCTGATGCCGCGCAAGACCGTGACCATCGAGGTTCGCGGACCAATGGAGGACCTGGCGATTTGGGTCAACGGCGTGTACAGCGGGATGACTACCCCGGACCTAATCACCCTGAGTACCGGCGACCTGGTTTACGTCTACTCCGTGGGCAGCGGCGCACACCTGGTGCGCGGCGACGAGCAGTTCGTCGAATTCTCGGTGGAACAGACCCAGGACGCTTACAACCTGCTGGTCGACGTGGGCCAGGGACCGCAGCTCATCGGCTACCGCTTCAAACGTTGGGTCGGCCAGCAGACGTTCAGCGAATTGATCGAGGCGCTGCCCACGCTGCGCGTGGTCGACTTGGGCCGCTGCGTGGAAATCACCAACCTCGAGCCGTTGGCAACGCGCACCGGCCTGATCGCGCTGGGCCTGTGGCAGAGCCCGATCGAGGACCTCAAGCCCATCGCGGGCCTGGTCAATCTGCGCAGCCTGGACCTGCGCGAGACAGCAGTGGACGATCTGGACGTGCTCTTGCAGTTGCGGTTGCTGCGCGAGTTGTTTCTCAATCACAGCAGCGTGTCCGACCTAGATCCGCTGAGCCGGATCAGCGGATTGCGGAGGCTGGACCTGCGCGACGCGCCCGTGGCCGACCTGGGGCCGATCGCCGGTCTGGGCGAGCTGCGCGTGCTGATGCTCGGCGGCACGGAGGTTGAGGACATCGAAGCTCTGGCCGGGCTTGAAAACCTGAGCTGGCTGAGCCTGGCCTGGACCCGCGTCAGCGACATCTCGGCTTTGGCCAAACTTCAGCAACTCGAGCTGGTCTCGTTTTACGGCACCGACGTGCCGGCAGCGCAGATCCAGGACTTCCAGCGCACGCACCCGCAATGCGAGGTCTACTAGGCGGCTTCGAGGCGGCTTAGAGCCGCCACAAAACTCGCGTAGTTCGCTGATTTCCACGACCCGCCCCGCGCCCCGGCTTTGAGCCGGGCACAAAACTCGCGCATTGCGATTGTAATTAAACAACGACCAATTCCGCGTCGGCACCTTTAAGGTGCTGGCTTGGAGCCGCTGTTTGACATGCTGCGTCATCCGCTGCAAGCTGGCGCCATGCGTTTTCGAACAAAAGCACGCCTGCTGAGCATGGCCGCAGCCATGCCCGGCGCAGAGCTGTTCGAGCGCTGCTACAGGCGTCGCACGGCCCTGCAGCGTTCGGTGCTCATCGACTGCGCCGCGGGAATAAAAATGATCAACCGGCTGCAGCGCCTGGCGGGTCTGAACGTGCAAAGCGCCAAGGTGCTCGAGCTGGGCTGCGGCTGCTCGCCGGTCTGCGCGGTGCTGCTTTCGCTGCTGGGTGCGGAGCGCATTGTGCTCACCGACGCACGTCCCCTACTCGAACTTGCCGACCTCGACCGGGTGCTCGAGAAGTTCGGCAAGCGGCTGCACTTGATCGCCGAGGAGCTCGATGCCTACGAGCCGTTGCTTGACTCGCGCTGGCGCATTCTGCGCGCGGGCAAGAGCATGGAGCAGATCTTGGACAGTGGTCGCATCGAGTACTTGGCCCCAACCGAGCTCGACGACACCGGCCTGCAGGCCGGAGCCTACGACGTAGTCTGCTCCCGCAACGTGCTCGAGCACGTGCCCGAATTCGAGCTGCCCGGGATGCTGGCCGAGAGCATGCGACTGTTGCGGCCCGGCGGATTCGCCTACCACATCGTCGACCTCTCCGATCACTTCAGCCACCGGGATCGCTCGATCAATCGGCTCAACTTTTTGCGCTATTCGGATCGGCGCTGGGCGGCGCTGGGGCAGAACCGAATTTTCTACCTCAACCGTCTGCGCTCGGGACAGATCGTGCAAATGATCAGCGAGGCGGGGATGCAGATCCTGCACGTCGAGCAGCAGTCCGACCCGCGGGATATCGAGTTCCTCAGGTCGCTGGACCTGCCCGAACGCTTCGAGGGCATGCAGCGCGAGGAACTGGCCGTGCACAACATCCACGTGCTGGCCGTCAAACCATCGTATTAGTTTGAGTCAGACGATCCGGCCCAGCTTGCGGTAGAGGGTCTTGCGGTCGATGCCCAGCTGCCGTGCGGCCTCGGAGCGATTGCCGCCGCACTCGGCGAGCACCTGCGCGATGTACTTGCGCTCCAGCTCGGCCAGGCTCAGTCCCGGCGGCAGCTCGGGGTGCATCGAATCGTCGTGAAGTGCCGCGTCCAGGGCAAGGGAATCGGGGGTGATCAATTCGTCGCGGGTTAATACCACCGCGCGCTCCAGGGCGTTTTCCAGCTCGCGCACGTTGCCCGGCCAGTCGTGCTCCAGCAGCCGCTCGAGCGCCTCGTCGCTCAAATGCTTGGGATCTTTACTCGAGTCCTGGGCGATCTGCCGTAGGATCTGGTCGGCGAGCACGCTCAAATCCTCGCGTCGCAGACGCAGCTGGGGCACGGTCAGCGTGACCACGTTCAGCCGGTAGAACAGGTCGCGGCGGAAATTGCCCTGTTCCACCAGCTCGTCCAGCGGCTGGGCCGTGGCTGCCAGCAGGCGGAAGTCCACAGGATGCTCGTGGTCGGAGCCGACTGCGCGCACGCTGCGCTCCTGAATCACGCGCAACAGCTTGACCTGCACCGACTCGGCGACATCGGCGATCTCGTCGAGCAGCAGGGTGCCGCCATGGGCCTCGGCCATTACTCCCGGGCGGTCGCACTCGGCCCCGGTGAAGGCCCCGCGGGTCACGCCGAACATCTCGCTTTCGATTAGAGTCTCGGGGATCGCCGAGCACGAGAGCACTACGAACGGGCCCTTGGCGCGCGGAGAGTTGGTGTGGATCCAGCGCGCCAGCCGCTCCTTGCCGGTTCCCGACGCTCCCTGGATTAGTACCGTGGTCTCCATCGGCGCCACGCGCTGGGCGAGCTTGAGCAGCTCGCGCATCGGATGGCTGTTCGTCACCAGCGAGAAGCGAGCGCCGGGCTTGGTCATTTCAGTGCAACTGCCTTGACGTTGGCGGTTATCGTCTCGCCGCTGCGCCAGACCGTCAGCCGCAGGGCGCTGCCCGGAGCGCTGCCCGAGATCAGCCGTACGAAATCGCGCGGCGATTCCACGGCCTGACCGTCGATCGCGGTCACCACGTCGCCGCGGCGCAGACCCGAGTACTCGGCCGGTCCGCCGCGGTAGACGCGGCTGACCAATGCGCCCGCGGACGGCAGGTTGCGCGACTGTCGCAGCTTGGGCGTAATCTCGGTCACGGCCACGCCGACGGTCGCCCGCCGTACCCGGCCCTCGCGCGCCAGTATTGGCAGTACGTCCTTGACCAGGTTGATCGGAACGGCGAAGCCGATGCCCTGGGCACCCTGGATGATCGCGGTGTTGACGCCGATCACCTGGCCGCGCAAATCGACCAGCGGCCCGCCGGAGTTGCCCGGGTTGATCTGGGCCGAGGTCTGCAGATAGTCCTCGAACCCCTCGCGCAAAGTGCCCGAGCTGATCGTGCGTCCTTTGGCCGAGAGGATGCCCATCGTCACCGTGCCCGACAGGCCGAAGGGGTTGCCCACGGCCACGGTGAAGTCGCCGACCCGCGCGCGCTCCGAGTCGCCGAGTCGCAGATAGGGCAGCGCACGGTCGGTCTCGATCTTGAGCAGAGCCAGGTCGATGATCGGGTCGCGGCCGATCACCCGCGCCGAGGCGATCTGCGCTCGATCGGGCAGCACCACGCCGATCTGGTCGGCGTGCTCGATCACGTGGTTGTTGGTGACGATAAATCCGTCGTCCGTGATCAGGAACCCGGTGCCCAGGCTGTTGGCCTCGTAGTCCAGGCCCGGCAGCGGAACCTGCAAAATGCCGAAGCTCATCCCGGCCTGAATCTCGGCCGTGGTGAAGATGTTGACCACCGCCGGGTTGACCTGATCGGCCAGGTCGGAGTAGGTCGTGCTGTTGATCTGAACCCGCCCGATGGGGTCGAGGCTCCCCTCGGTCCACAGCTCGGCGGGCGCCGCGCTCCCCAGGCCCGGCGGATAATGTGGGCCGGTCTGCTGCACCGCGCGGGTGTTGTTGTTGCGCGTGAGTACGATGCAAGAACAGAGCATCGCGCTGGTCAGGACTATCAGGACGATCGTCAACAAACGTTTGGCTTGGGCCATTGCCATTCCTCTTGGATGTAACAGGCAGTATACAAGGTTGGCCCATAATATTCATGGTACTTCTTAATCAGGGCACTCCAGCAGTGGACGGAGCGCCGCGGAAATTAGATTGGGGGGTACGGCCTCTCGACCGCACCCCCCGAGTACCACAGCAGTGAGGTATGGGGAGGTCTCAGGGATACGGGGGATCCCCTGAGAGAGCATGCGATTTCACAGAATTTTGCCCGCCTGTGTTCCTCCCATGCTCAACTGATTATTTAGCAACCGATGTGCCAACCAGTCGAACGTTTTACATTTACCAACCTAACTGATTAATAAAAATGAATTATTCTTACATTTCCGTTTATAATCTGCTTGCATGGCAGCGCGCGTCATGGGGCGAAAGGCAACACTCCTTGCTGTTTCTTGCATAGCAGCGGTCAATCGTACATCAGCAATAATGAGACGTGTCGGGATAAAGATAATGCTTACAACTGCTGGAAAATTGTGGTATTAATTCCAAAGGACTGAAAATAAAAGCAAGTTTCGTGGTGTCCAGCCACGGTATAGGCACGCAACCGGCAGGGGCTGGGTATGAGCAGCAATGGGGCGATTCCCGAGCACCTCTCAATCAGGCAAAGGTTCTTTACTTTATCGAACAGGATGACGGTCTTCGGCCCCCACGGGTCCGAGCTGTACCGCATCGACTGCCCGTCGTTCAGGCTCAAAAAAAACGTCTACGTGTACCAGGGCGGGGAAAAAGGCAAACAGCTGTTCTTTATCAGTCCGGTCTACGGCATCGACTGGAACATGATGGTTTGTACGCCCGACGACCAGATCATCGGCGTGCTGCAGTACCGGCGCGGAGACAGTGGCAAGGGACCAAAGTGCTGGTATTTCATCGACGCTGACGGGCGCGAGCGGATGTGCGTCAATCCCGAGCTTAGCTCAATGCAGCGCGTACGTCGTTGGTTCTCGCTGCTGTCGTTCCACCGTTATCAGGTGCTGGTCAACGGCGAGGTGGCCGCGATCTTCGAGAAGCACTCCGGCCTGGTCCACGGCCATTATGAGATCGACCTGCTGTCCAGTTCGCTCAAGGAACAGGACGTTCATGGGCTGCTGGCCACCTGCATCGCACTTTCCGGCATCTTTCGGATGGTGTTTACCAGGTTCAGTTAGAGCGTTTAGCTCAATTCTATCGATCGACAATAATCCAGTTTAGAAATGGATCGCGGCGCTGATCAGCGTCGTGTTGCCGCCGATCACCAGGTTCCCCTCGTTCGCCTCGATCTTGCCGTAACTGACTTTGTCGGTCAGCAGCAGGCCCCAGCGGCGCGAGAGGCGCAGCTCGAGGCTGACCACCGCCGAGTACAGCGGGGTAAAGCCGTAGATCGTCTCGTCGAGTTGGAAGGTCTCGCCGCCGACCTCGACGTCGACCACGTAGTAGGCGGCGAACGAGCACAGCGCCACGTCCACTCCGCCCGCCAGGTCGAAGCGCGGGCTGATCCGCCAGTGCACGCGGGGCGCGAGCAGGGTCAGGTAAACGGCGTTGGCCGCGTACGGCCCGCTGAACTTCGCCCCCTCGCGTTCTAAATCGAGCTGGCGCGTGCCGCCGAAAAATCCCACGCCCCAGGCCATGCCCAGCTGCGGGATAATCAGATGCTCCCACTCGATCTGGATTGCCGGCCCATGGTATGAGCCCAGGTCGAACTCGTCGCGCAGGGTCCAACGGATCTCGCCCGGCGTAATCGGCAGCGCGCCGTCGGGCTCGCGTCCGGTCTCGCGCAGAGAGCCTCCGTAGTACAGGTGGTAGCCCAGACCGATTGCGATGCGGTTGTGCATCGTGCGCGCCATGTCGAGTCGATCGGTCGGCTGATCGACGATCGGCTCGGCGAACGGGTCGGCCGCATCCTCGGCCACAGCGCCCAACGCACAGCACGTCAGGCACAGCAGCGCGATCAGCGCGGCACAGGCGATTTGCATCATCGGCTGGTTCAACGCCTACCTCCGCTCCCGGCACGTTGAAAGCGTCTCACGGCGCGATTGTGCTCGGCCAGGGTTGTTGAGAACTGATGGCTGCCGTCGTTGCGGCTGACAAAGTATAGATACGGAACGTCCGCCGGGTAAAGCGCAGCCTCGATCGCGCCCGCTCCGGGATTGGCGATCGGCCCGGGCGGCAGGTCTTTGTGCAGGTAGGTGTTGTATCGGTTGGAGCGGTCGCGCAGATGCGAGCGCCGCAGGTTGCCGTCGAAATCAGCAATGCCGTAGATCACCGTCGGGTCGCAGGCCAATGGAATGCCGCGCTCGATCCGGCTGTGGAACACCGCCGAGATAAGCGGTCGCTCCTGGGCCTGCGCGGTCTCCTTCTCGATCAGCGAGGCCAGGGTCAGCACCTGGAGCTTGGTCATCCCCAACTGCTTGGCGCGGCGCTGCAGGCGCGGCGTGTAGACCTGATCGAGCTGCTGCACCATCGCCGTCAGCAACTCCCGCGGCCCTTGGAACAGTTCGTAGTGATAGGTCTCGGGGAACAGGTAGCCCTCGAGGCTCGGAGCCTCAACGCCCAGCTGGGCGATCAATCGACTGTCGTGCGCCAGCGCGATTACCTCGTCGGCCGCGGCGATTCCCTGCTGATCGAACAGCGCGGCGATCTGCTTGATGTTGTAGCCCTCGGGAACGGTGAGCACGTGGGCCACGGTCGAGCCAGATGTCAGCGCCTCGAGCAGCTCGCCGGGCCGTAGGTCATCGCGCAAAGAGTATTCGCCGGCGCGGATCGATCGATCCTTGTTCATACGCCGGACGAACAGCGCGAAAGCCCGCTGGTCGCTGATCAGGCCCGCCTGCTCGAGTTGTTCGCAGATTTTTGCAAGCGAGCTACCCTGCTCGATCAACAGCCGCACCTCTTGGCCTTGGCCCGGAGCCCGCAGTAAAAAGCCGGCGATCAGCGCCGCAACGCAGACCACGACCAACGTCACGACCACGATCAGCACGATCAGTGTGCGGTTTAACTTTTTGCGCGCCACTGTAAATACTGCCTAAGGATCAATGTTGCGGCCAGCTTGTCGCTGGCCTGTTTTCTGCGTTTGCGACTGACGTCGGCCTCGATCATCATCCGTTCGGCCTCCCAGCTTGTCAGCCGCTCGTCGGCGAAATCAACGCGTAGGTCGTGGCCCTCGAGCAACGCGGCGAACTTGCGGGTCAGCACGGCGCGTTCGCCCTCGCTGCCGTCCATGTTTAGCGGCAGGCCCAGCACGATCAGCTCCACGCTGCGCCCCTGCGCCTCGTGGGCCACAAGCTCGGCCGCAGCCTCGAGGGTTCCGGGGTTGGTCAGCGTGTCCGATGGCAGCGCGATCTGCTCGGACGGATCGCTCACCGCCAGTCCGATGCGTTTGTCGCCGTAGTCCACGGCCATGATGATCATCCTGTTATTTCGCCCGATGCTCTGGCCCGCGTCAAGCAACGCGGCTCTTGAACCCTGTTGCATACGATGGTAGACTTCCTGTTCAACCTGGAGGTTGCCGATGATCGTAAAGCTCGAACGCCTGCTGCCGGTGCTGCTGGCCTTGGCTCTGACCGCTGCGCTGCTGCTGAGCATCGCCTGCGCTGACGACGACGACGACGACCAGGCGGACGACGATACGGGCGACGACGATACGGGCGACGACGACGCAGACGACGATGACGACGATGATGATCTCGTAGTCGGCCCCGCGGACAACGAGCCGCCGTTCTGGCCCGAGTGGGTGCTCGAACACTGGGTCTGGGAAGACGAGGGCGACCGCGGCAGCGCCGAGCAGTTGGTCGCCGATTACCTGGCCCACGAGATCCCGGTGGGCGCGCTGATTATCGACAGCCCGTGGGAGACCGGCTACAACTCGTTCGTGCCCGACCCCGAGGACTATCCCGACGCGGGTGCGATGATCGACGGGCTCCACGAGCTGGACGTGCGCGTGCTGTTCTGGATTACCGGCAACGTCAACCTCGACTCGCCGAACTACGATGAGGCCTGCGACAACGGCTATTTGCTCAGCGATTGCCGCACGGTCGACTGGTGGAAGGGCGAGGGCTCGTTCATCGACCTGACCAATCCCGACGCGGTCGACTGGTGGCATTCGCAGATCGACCAGATGCTCGACCTGGGCATCGACGGCTGGAAGTGCGACGGCACCGGGCCCTACATGTACCTCTGGGTATACGCCACGGGCTACGGCGGTACGATTTTCCCCTGGGAATGGATGGAGATGTACTACGCCGACTTCTTCGACTACACGCGGGAGCGGCTGGGGCCCGATCGCGTGACCCTCGCGCGGCCGTTCGATTCCTACGGTCTGCCCTTGGGGCTCGAGTTCGCGCCGCGCGATAAGCTGGCCTCGGGCTGGGTCGGCGACCAGGATCCGACCTGGAGCGGTTTGCAGGCCGCGATGTTCAACATCTTTGAGTCGGGCCGCCGCGCGTTCGTCAACGTCGGCTCGGACATCGGCGGCTACCGCGAGGACGAGCTGCGCGACAAGGAACTGTTCATCCGCTGGGCCCAGTTCGGCGCGCTGTGCCCGATCATGGAAAACGGCGGCGGCGGCGAGCATCGGCCGTGGATCTACGACGAGCAGGTGCTTTCGATCTACCGCGATTACGTAAACCTGCACCTGACGCTCAAACCCTACCTTTACAGCATGGGTGCCGAGGCGTTCGTGCGCGAGGTCGGCCTGATGCGCCAGCTCGAGGGCGAGATCGACCTGGGCCGCTACATGCTGGGCGATAACCTACTGGTGGCTGCGATTTACCAGGCGGGCGCTTCGCGCGAGATCGAGTTTCCCGAAGGGGTCTGGATCGACTGGTTCGACGGCTCCGAGCACAGCGGGCCGAGCGTCGAGACCATCGACTACTCCCTGGAACGCTATCCGATCTTCGTGCGCAAGGGCTCGATCATCCCCCTGGAGCTGGGCGAGGATTCAATCGTCCAGGGCGATGCGGGCACGCCGCCGGCGCTGACCGTGCGTATTGATCCGCTGGTTGCGCAGAACTTTGAACTCTACGAGGAGGGGCGCAACGGCGCGACGATCTCCTACGAGTTGGCCGATGCGTTGCAAATCGAGATCAGCGCCAACGACCGCGCCTACGCCCTGTTGGTCCGTGGGCAGTCCAAGCCTGCAACCGTGAGCTGCGAACCCCACGGCGTGCTGGACGAGTGCGCGTCGATCGATGCCCTAAGCGCGGTCGAGCGCGGCTGGTGGTTCGACGCAACAACGGCCGAGCTGTGGATCAAGCCCGGCGCTGCCCAGCGTGGCCTGCGAGTGAGTGTGCAGTAGAGTTTTACTGCTGCTCAAGGCCACCTCAATAGGTGCCTCCGCGGAGTGGATCGTTGAGCTACGACCGTCGTACTGCGCGAGCCTTGTGGCGGCTCAAAGCTGCCTCAAAGCCGGGTGCCTACATGCCCTTGCCGGTAGTGGTGAAGATCGTTTTGCCGTGGAGCACGCCGCGGCAACTGATCAGCTTCTCGGCCATCGGGCGAATCTTCTTGGCCGACCCGCGCATGATCAGGATCTCCAGGCAGTTGTGCGGGTCGATGTGGATGTGCGTGGTGGAGACGATCAACTGATAGTTTTCGTGTTGAATGTCCGTCAATAGGTCGGAGAGTCCGTGCACGTGGTGGTCGTAGACCAGGGTTACTACGCCGATGACCTCACCGGACCCCGACTCCCATTCCTGACGAGTTAGTTCCTCGCGCACCAGATCGTTGATTGCCTTGGATCGCGTGCGGTAGCCCTTGGCCTTGATGTGGCGGTCAAAGCTTTTAAGCAGGCCTGGAGGGAAAGTGATACCGATGCGCTCGATGGTTTTCTTGGGCATGCTGATCGCTCCGAGGATATGTAGATATTTGGTGGAAATTTCCCCGAAGAACAATAGCACAAAATAGTGCTGATCGTGCTACGCGGCGCTGCAATTGACTCCAGGTGGTTAATACCCTATAAACCCGGTAGGCAATATAGGTAATTGTAACGAATGAAGCTGACCACTAAAAGCGAATACAGCCTGCTGGCGCTGCTGTTTTTGGCGCGCCACAGCGACTCGGGCTTTATCACCATCGAACAGATCAGCCATGCTTGCGACATTCCGCCCAAGTACCTCGAACAGTTGCTTGGCGCCCTGAGGTCGGGCCGAATCCTGAAGGCTCGTCGCGGTGTGGGAGGCGGATACGCTCTGGCGCGCGACGCCTCGCAGATCTCGGTGGCCGAGGTGATTCGGATGATGGACGGAGCGTTGGCGCCGACCGAGTCGGTCAGCGAGTTTTTCTTTTCCAAGACCCCGCTGATGCGCGAGGAGCGCCTGCTGGACGAACTGAGGATTATCCGTAATTTTGCGGCAAAACGGCTTGAGAAGCTCACGCTCTCGAAGCTGGTTTGAGGATTTAAATGGATTACTTCTTACTGCTGCTGGTGCCGCTGGCCTTTGTCTGCGAGTTCGTCGATTCGAGCCTGGGCGGCGGCTACGGTACGATCCTCACCCCGGTGCTGCTGTTGATGGGCTACGAGCCGATGCAGATCGTTCCCGCGGTGCTGCTCTCGGAGTTCGTCACCGGCCTGACCGCCGCGTTTTTCCACCACAGCGAGAACAACGTCAACCTGCACCCCAGATCGCCCGACGCCAAGGTGGCGTTCGTACTTTCGCTGTTCGCCGTGGTCGGCACTTTGGCAGCGGTGATGCTGGCAGTGAAGCTCTCCCCGCACATGCTTAAGCTGATCATCGGCTCGATCGTGCTGCTGATGGGCATAGTGATTTTGGCCAACCTGGGACGCAAACCGAAACTGTCCTGGGGTCGGATTATGGTGCTGGGCACAGTGGCCTCGTTCAACAAGGGGCTCTCGGGCGGAGGCTACGGTCCGCTGGTCATGGGTGGTCAGGTTCTCAGCGGAGTGGGCGTTAAGAACGCCGTGGGCATCACCTCGTTCTCCGAGGGCGTGACCTGCCTACTCGGCGTGGGGCTCTACATCGTGTTTAAAGATTCGATCGACTGGACCCTGGCCCCCTGGCTGATGGCCGGGGCCGTGCTCTCGATCCCGCTGGCCGCGACCACTCTCAAGCGGCTGCCGGAGAACGTGGTTAAAGTCTCGATCGCCGTGTTCGTCTGCGTGCTGGGAATTATCACACTCTATAACGCTTTGGCCTGATCAGGACGAGGCGCAGATCACGAAGACAATCGCCACGGGTGAGAGCGCGTAGAGCAATAACAACGCAGACGATACCGGCCCGATCTCGATAGCGCAGAACAACCTCACCAGGATCCAATAGCGGTAGAGGATCTTATTTAAACCCGTCCTATTTTTAACCTCGTCACGCATTTTCCTGACCTCGGTCCTGCGCGGATCGTCTTTATCAATCCCTTTATGATCCAGGTAGGCATCGAGGATGGCGAAGTTCGAGTCCAGCGTTGCGCGGTCTTCGGGCTTGCAGATCATGTACTTGTAGTAGAGCAGCTTGTAGAGGGTGTAGTTGCGCATGTCCATCCCGATGAACAGCAGACAGATCAGCGTATAGCCGATTACCAGCAGCAGCGGGGCTGTTTTCTATATGCAAATACTATGCTCCACGGGCTACAAATATTCAATCGCCACCCGAGCATGACTCAATTTCGAATCCCGAGATGCTCGGGGCCTTGTTCCCAGCGGATGTCTTGCATAATATCGTGCCCCATGCCGCGCAAATCGCACCTTCATCTCTACGCACTGGCGTTGGCCCTCTCGGCTTTTTTGCGTCACATGATGCAGCTGGGCCGCGAATGGGATTGGGCCGACCTGCAGCAGGCGTTGAACGTGCAGGCGCTGCTGGACCACGGCGGGCTCGGTGGCGCAAGCGTGCACGGCGGCGTGCTGTCCCAAGGTCCGCTGTTCTCCGCGCTGCTGGCGCCGTTCTATGCGCTGATCGGCAGTGTAGCCGGACCATTCGTGGGCATGAACGTGCTGGCGTTGCTCAGTGCGATCCTGTGCTTTGAGCTGGCACGGCGCTTCATCAATTATCGGGCCGCGTGGCTTTGTCTGCTGCTGATGTGCCTCACGCCCTGGGCCGTGGCCTTGGGCACGGACATCTCGAACAACGAGGCCTGCGTGCCTTTCGTGGTGCTTGCCGCATTGGGCTGCCTAAGTTTTGCCCGTAAGCCAAGCTGGAAAAGCTGGGTTCTGCTGCTCGCGGCGTTGACCCTCACTTGGCAGGTGGCGCTATCGGGCATGCTGGCCATCGCCGGGATGCTGATCGGCCTGCTGATCGGCAGGCGCAAGCTGTTTGGCCCGGCGCATATCGTGGCTGCGGTCGCGGTGCTGGCGCTGAACATCGAGCTAAGCCTGCTATGGCCTGCGGCCGAGGCGTCCGGCGGCTGGTCGCTTACGCTGCAACAGCCCGGGCCGAACCTGGTCGAGCTCAGCCGTCGCTCGGGCGGCATGGCATTCCTGGGCCTGATGCTCGCTATTTGGGCCGTGTGGACGGGCAGACCGCGCGCCGGCCGCTCCAACCCGCTGTTGCTGATCCTGGGGATGTGGGTGCTGCTGCCACTTTGCTACGTGATATTTTTCGAGCCGCCGCAGCGCGTGCATTACCTGTTCGCCTCGCTGCCCGGCGCAATGCTGCTGCTCGGGCTGCTGCTGGGCGAGGCCTGGGCCGCGATCCCGGGCGCGACCAAGGGCATGCTCTGGGTACTGCGCGGATCGCAAATTGCGGGGATCGCAATGCTGACCGCGGCCAACCTGGTAATGCCCTCGATCGGCGGGGCCATCGGCCTGCACGCCATTCCGCCGCAGAGCATGCTCGAACGCAGCGACTTGCTGCACCAAATCGAAATCAATCTTGGACCGGACGCGCTGAGTGATCTGGACTCCGCGCCCGCACTGCGCGGCTGGGGCTCGTACAACCAGGCGCGGTTTTTACAGCGCAGCCTGGCGCTACGCAACGAGCCGTTGGCCGCGGCGACCGAGCCGTGCAATTTGGTGCTCGACAAACGCGGGGCTGACGATGCGCTGCATTACGGCTGCGCAGGTGATCCCGTGCGCGACCTGCCGCGATCCGTGGCGCTCGATCCGTGCGTGGAGCTGGAAGTAGGGCGTTCGGACGGTGCAGTGCTCGAGATCATCGTGCCCAGCTTGGAGGCCGAGGCGTTGAGCGCGCGGCTCGATTCGCAACCCCTGAGCCTGGTCCAGTACGAGTCGGACGAACAATTCATCCAGCTCTATGCGTTGCTTGAGAGCGCGGGCGCACAATCGCGGATCGAGATCTGCTCTTCAGCCGGGCGGCCTCTGCGAGTGCGTGTCGATCTATTCGTAACGGAGCGATAACATGGACGTTCTGCTGCACATCTGCTGCGCGCCGTGCGCCATCGTGCCGATAGATACGCTGCGCGCCATGGGGCATCGCGTAATCGGCTTTGCCTACAACCCCAACGTGCATCCCTGGACCGAGTACCGCAAGCGCTTGGAATGGGTCGAACGCTATTGCGCGGACCAGGGAGTCGAGCTGCACGTGCGCGACGAGTACGACGTGGGGCGCTGGGTCAGACGCGCGGTGCTCAGCAACGAGCCGCGCTGCCGCGAATGCTACATTGATCGGCTCTACGCCACCGCGGCCATGGCGGCCAAGCTCGGCGCGCAAGCGTTTAGCTCAACGCTGTTCTACTCCAAATATCAAGACCATGCGCTGATGTCAGCCATTGCCCAAGACGCGGCTCAAGAGCAGGGCAGCGAGTTTTTATATCACAATTTCAGCAGCGGCTGGTCCGAGGGGATCAAGCGCTCGCGGGAGCTGGGCATCTACCGCCAACAGTACTGCGGGTGCATTTTCTCCGAGCAAGACCGCTATTTACGGGCGAAAAACAAAGTAAAATAGTTGCTAAAAACGCACAACAAGTGTTGCGTAGATTACACGATTTGGCCAAATCAGAGTCGCTGCCGCTATTTAGTCCGATTTATAACAGGTTGATATCAGCTATATAATCAGTTTTTATCCCTAAGCGCCGCATCTGGCATTGCACTTGCTATGTATTTCATCGATGAAATTGGTGCAGTTGCACCTAATGAACTTTTGGGGCGTCAAATAGCTATGAATTTTCAGCACACAATCGCCGATCGAATAAGTTGTTCCGGGGTCGGATTGCACACCGGCAGCCAGGTTCGGCTGAGCATCCAACCTGCTGAAACTAATACAGGAATTGTGTTTCGGCGGAGCGATATTCCCGGATGCGAACCTGTACGGTCGGTTACCGAAAATGTAATGTCCACCTCGTTTGCCACGACGATCGGCAACGGCTCGATGTTTGTGGCGACGGTTGAGCATCTGATGTCGGCGTTTCACGGCCTGGGAGTCGATAATGCGCTGGTTGAGCTTGACGGCGAAGAGGTTCCGATCATGGACGGCTCGGCCGCGAGTTTTGTCTACCTGATTCGCATGGCGGGTCTCAAGCGCCAGACCGAGCTTCGCAGCTTCATTCAGATCACCAAGCCCATCGTGGTTGCCGAGTCCGACAAGAAGGCCGGTCTCTACCCTGACGACCACTTTCGCGTGACCTACACCATCGACTACACGCATCCGATGATCAAGCTGCAAAGCTATGATTATCAACACGATCCGCGGCTCTACGAGAGTCAGATCGCCTCGGCGCGCACGTTCGGATTTTTGGCCGAGCTCAACGACATGCAGTCCAACGGTTTTGCCTCGGGCGGCAGCCTTGACAACGCGGTACTGGTCGGTGACGCCAGCGTAATCAACGAGAGCGGACTGCGCTACAGCGACGAGTTCGTGCGCCACAAGGTGCTCGACGCCATGGGCGACATGTACATGGCGGGCAAGCCGATCATCGGCCACTATTTGGCGAACAAGTCCGGCCACGGCCTGAACCACGATCTGATGCGCAAGCTGGCCTCGTCGCCCGATTGCTTCGAGGTGGTGCAGCTTCCCCAGCCCATGCCGCTAGCCGCCGACCAGAGCATGGCCCGCGCCGAATAGGCGCCATTCTCCGCCTCCAACCCCTCTTTGAGCCTAATCCTAAAACCGATTACTTAACAGCCGAGTAGGGCGCTTTAGTAAGAAATTACTTTACGTCTGAGATTTGCCCAAAAATCGATGATTATTGCTGCTAATCAAGTGCTTGCGAGCTATTCCATGATACTTTGCTTGAGGTGTTGCATGCGAATTGGGATTTCAAATCACAGATTTCGTATAGGTTACGGCGCTCGTATAGTCGTTGATATTGCAAAGTAATCGCGATTTGGCTCCATACGATGTTCATATACTGCTTTCCCCTGTCGCGTAAATTGCTGATTAATCAGGGTAATCTTGAAACCGTACGCATGCGATAATCTTTCGAAAAAAACCGCGATTCCGCTGTAATTCCGGGCGAGTACGATAGGGCTTAGTTGATCGCATAGGTTGAGTTTTCGCCGGTCTGTAAGTTGCTGATTCTAATGCGAAATAATCGTATGGAAAATTTGGCAAAACATTATGTCAACTAGCCGTCCCTCAGTTTTTTTGTCCAATCGCCGTCCGTGATTCAGTTTTCAAAGAGCACGATTGTATTTTACCAGGAAGGGGGAGGTGTGTCAAATAAAATTTGCCTATAGTGCAGTACGCTACCTCTAGGAATATAGGAATATCACTTGTATTGCTTGAATCCGTCAACCAGTTGCCGAAAAGATGTGGGCTTAAATTTCTCAAAGCTCTCCTGATCCACGAAAACGAAATCGTAACTCACGTCCTTCTGCACTCGGTTGATGTCCTCGCACCACTGCTTCAGCCGCTGCATTTTAAGCGGCACGTCCAGGTCTTCCAGGCCTTTGGTCTCCACTATGTAAATCTTTTTAGCCGACAACTTAACCAAAAAATCGGGGTAGTAGTTCGAGATGTCGCCGGTCGCGTTCACGTAGTCCAGCTTGAAATGGACTGCAAAGTAATTTTTGGCGTAAGAGATCACATCATTGCAGTCTTCCAAGAACCGAGCGAACAACAGCTCAAGGTGGCTGTCCCCGATGATACGGTTGAAAACGCTCTTTTTCGGCATGAGGTAACCCTGATCTTTAGCGACGAAAGGCCGCGTCTGCCTCAGTTTAATGGTGTCGCGAATCTCGGCATCACCTTTATCCTGTACGGTCAGCGCGTTTATTGTCTTCTTAAACGTCTCGATTATGGTCTTGGTGGCGACCAACTCCGAAAGATTTCGTAGGGTGTTTGGGCTCTCTAGCTCCACCGGCCGATCGAATAAATGCTCATGTACAAATCCCTTCACCTTACCGTAAAGCACATCGTAGCCGCTCACCAGGCGTAAATCCTTCATGATTGTCTGAGCAAAGTAGCCGATAGCGCTTCGATAATCAGCTATACCCGCTGTATCGAGGATGGTCGTGTGCGTCACCTCGCCGGTGGTTATGTCCTTAAAAACGATCTCCCGCTGCTCTTCCTCGGAAAATTGCCGGTACTCCACCGGCTGATTCCCCAGCGCCCCCACGTCCAGCGCGCCGAGGTTTTTGTATTCCCGATAAACCCGAGGCGACAACAACGGGATTTCAATGTCCAGCGCCTCGATGTCCTTCTTGACGTTCTCGTTGTCGATCTCGATTACCAGTGGGGTTTTAGCATCGGTGCCTTCGCCCATCGGCTTGCGATCCAGTATCACACCTTCCGCCTGGATGGATTCGACGAAATCCATAAAGGCGTCTGTGCCGACCACGCTGACGTACTCCTCTAATCCGCCGGGGTACATTTTACGCAGGCCACGACCCAGGGTTTGCTCCGGTAGGATGTTGCTCTTGGCAGAATAGGCGCGCAGGCCAACGATAGTGGTCACGTTCTTAACGTCCCAACCCTCTTTGAGCACCATGACGGAGATAATGGCTTTGTAGGGGCTGTCCATGTCGTCAATCGAGTTGGCCAGCTCGCGCAACTTGTCTAGTTCCTCTTTGCTCTTGCCAGAGGTAGATTCTGAAATTTCTCCATTGGCTTTAGTGTGAATGACTAGCACCGCATCTTTTAGATCTGCATAGTTTCCCTCTAAATATGCAGCCACATCGTCACAGTTGCGGGTGTCATCGGTCATCACGAACAGGATGGCCTTCTTGTCCAGTTTTACATGCTCAGCATATGCCTTGCGCCACTCAAGCACGCCCAGGTGAATGTAATCGGCGTATTTCTCAGTGTATTTTGCGCTCTGCTGCTCCGCCAGCTTGGCGCGGCTGGCCGCATCGGGCAGGACGGGGTGCTTGACAACGTTTTGTGAGATGGCTTCGACCAGAGGATAGTCGGACACGGTCTGCACGAAAATCGCACCGTTGTTGTGCTTGGGCGTGGCCGTAACGTCCACCTGAAGAGACAGGGCAGTCCCCTTTTGCTTCAGGCGGTTGTGAATGTCCTCGATGGATTTGAACCAGGCCATACGCGGATCATGGATGTGGTGCGCTTCATCGTTGAGCACCATCAGCTCGTCGATGTCGCGGACGATCATGCCCAAGTCCACCTTGGAGTCGGTTGTCGCTCCGGTTGGCCGTTTGCCCAGGAAGTAGTCCATAGAGTTTTCATCGTCGGGCGAGGCTGGAATATCGTCACTGGCGTAAACGCGATGGATATTGGTCAAGAAGATGTTGCCGGTAGGGCGCGTGATGCGCACCTCATCCTGAACATGAAGAGTGAGTTGAAAATCGCTACGCCAGTTGTGGCCATCGAAACCATCGTCGGGCAAAATAGGGTCGTCCTTCAAAAAGATGCGTAGCCCCTGAAAATCCTTGTAGATGCGATCCAGGACAATGATGTTGGGGGTGATCACCAGGAAGTTGCGCGACAGATCTGAGTCAGGCTCGTACAGCTTGTGAAAGAAGCTCCAGGCGAGCATCAGTGCTAAAACTTTGGTTTTGCCTGTGCCCGTCGCCATCTTTACAACAAAGCGCCGCCATGTCTCGTCGAACATGCCGGTGGAGACCGCGCCGGAGCTATCGAACCTCATCAAGTCGTACTTATCCTGGACGGCGACCACATCGTAAAGGTAGATGATCGTTTCCAGGGCTTCGCGCTGTCCGAAGTAATACTGAAACTCGGCCAGCGTGCCATCGTACTTGGGCAGCAAGTGCGGCGTATTGAACCACCAGTTGAGTAAGCTGCGGCTGGTGTCCGTCGCACCAACGTAGCCGCTATCGCGCCATTCCTTCACCTTCCGCCGCAGTTGGGGTACTAGGGGCGGCATGAGCTTGTCCATGCTGGAGAGGCGCAGGGCTTCGTCCGCCGGGAACCAACGGATTTCAGGGTCGAGAATGGCAAAGGGCGAATCGGGGAATTTGGGATGGAGTGCCATGGCCGGTTACTTGACTTTCTTTTTTATGGGCGTCTTTACTTTGTCGAGTTGCTTACTCTTTTTGGTCTCGATCTTCTTGATGCTTTCCGCAACCGGCAATTCTTCGGGCATCGTACCTCCCAATTCCTTGATGGTTAGCCTCACCTTCGCGCCTACTTCACGATGCGTCCAGTTCGCCGCGTCTTTCCCCTTTACCTCGTCCCGGCGCAGCTTTTCCTCCGTCTGGGTCGCCCGGAACAGGTTCGCCGCCAATTCCGTACTGCCCATATGATCCAGAATTTTCTGGGTCTTTTTTAAGCCTTTCCGATGGTGAATGTCCCCCTGTTTCAGTCCGCCGTATAGTCCCATATACCCGTGATTTTGAAAGATGGCGTAGTCTATCGGCTCGATGACACCAGCATCCTTGGCCGCGTCCGCCAATTGGGTGTTATGGCGGCGCATTTCATCGCGTAATAGAATCCGACGCTCATCTTCGATCCCCTCGTCAGCCAATTCTTGCCGACGAGTCTGAATGGCAAAATAGGTTTGCCCTTGCGCTACGATTTCTTTTTTGGGATCGGCGTTCTGGATAGTCAAGTAACAAGCGTAACGCGACAGTAGTATGGTTTTGACGGGTCGCTGTCCACCCTTGCCGATCGCGATCATTTCGGTGACGTCAACGAAATGATCCTCAATGCGGTATCCGCTGTTAAAGCAAGACAACTTGGCCTTATCGACAACCCCTTCGAAATTGCGGTAATCTTCGTATTCCAAAACCGCTGCAAATTCACGGCTTGACCAAAACACCATCCCGGCATCATTTATCCGCTTGATTCGCTCGAACGGCGACTGATGGTCTCCGGTCTGCTTTGTTGTCATTACCTCTTCCCTCCCACGGTGACCTCGATGATCGTCATGGTGTCGTTACCGAAGATGTCCACCACCTTGACAGCCAGCTTGCGCCGACCGGGCGTGCATTCATGAAATACGCTTTTCAGTTCCAGCGAACGATCTTTCTTGGTTCGGAAGGATTGCCATTCGTTTTCAAAAATATAATCACCAGTCCATCGTTCTTCCCACTCACCGGTGTCCTCGTTTTTAACGCGGACGATCTCCCGCTTGCTCTCAAAGTCGAAATCCACCGCCCAGTAGTCGATCCAGTCCGTCCACTTCTTCGTCAGCTTCTCGCGCTTGACGATGCCGTTTTTATCCTTGCTCACCTTCACGATCTGCCCGCGCTCAACCACGATCTTGCTGGACTTATTCTTGAGGGTAGCCTCGGCTGTGGCAATGGAATCCTGCGAGTAATAGACAGAGAAGTCAGTCAGTTCAACGGACACGCTATTCTTCTTGACGTGCGGCGTGACCTCAATGGCTGCAACGTCGTGAAACACAACCTGGTTCTTCTCCACTGCTCGCTTATCGAATACCTCAGCGGGGATGTATTTCGGAGCGATGTCGATGCCCTTGGCGCGAGCCTCATCCAGTGCGTTGGGGAACAACCCCATCTCGAATTCGAAGCCCAGGATGTCCACCCGGGTGATGTGCTTTTTGCGACATTCCAGAATTACTTCTTCCACGAACAACCGTGTCACCGGAAGGTTGACCGGTCCCACAGCCACAAGTCGTCCGGCCCGTTTCCCGTGGAAGCAGGCGAAGCCGTCCGTTTTTTCGGCGTGGTAGGCACGTAGGATTAATTCGACGAAGTCCGCCTCCTTTTGCTCCAACTGCTTGAGCTGCTCTTCCTCGCGCAGGTTGGGATTGACGCCGATGTAATGCTGCCGCTCATATTTGCCTAGGTTGAGGATCTCAAAGGCGCGGTAGTTTTTACCGTCGGCCTTGAGCCCCCGCTGCACACCGATCATGCGTTTGCGAGTTGTATGAATGGCGAATTTTCCGAGGTCGCTGACGATCCACTTGCGCCCCAGTTTCTCCGCCACAGAAGCAAAGGTGCCAGAGCCGCAGAAAAAGTCGGCTACTAGGTCGCCCTCGTTTGATGAGGCTCGAATAATCCTATCAATTAACCCTTCTGGTTTTTGAGTTGCATAGCCGACATTTTCCTTGTCCCAAGACCGGATGTTTTTCACTGCCTTATCTGCCCATATTGATTGGGCAGGCGTACCATCCATCTCGTCCAGATACCGCTTGAACCTCGGAAAATTGTTTTTAGTCCAAAATATCTTTCCTGCCGCATCAAGTTCGTCAAGGCGATGAGGCGGATACCTCCAAGGTCGTGAGATTCCCTTCCATTCATAAATTTTGTTCACCGTTTTATGACCAACAAGATTATCCGACATAAACCGACGACCATCTTCGTCTTTATAGCGGTAATAAGTATCTATATAATCTTGCTCATATTCTGTCTTTTGGGTGTTGAAACGAGATTTCTCCCCCTTTCGATAAAAGAAAATTGTATTGTGAACGACCCCATAAGTTTTGTTGTTGGCATGAGCACTTGTCGCCTTCCAAATTATTTCTGTATCAAATCTTGTTGCCCCAAAGACCTCGTCCAAGACTAAACGAATCATTGCACTTACTCGCCAATCACAATGCACATAAATGCTGCCATTATCAGCCAGCAAGTCGCGCATCAGCACCAGCCGCTCGTAGATCATTGACGGGTATCGTTCTGCGTTTTTGCCCCAGGTGTCGCGGT
Source organism: Candidatus Alcyoniella australis (assembly GCA_030765605.1). NCBI lineage: Bacteria > Candidatus Lernaellota > Candidatus Lernaellaia > Candidatus Lernaellales > Candidatus Alcyoniellaceae > Candidatus Alcyoniella > Candidatus Alcyoniella australis. The sequence continues at coordinate 3,053 of JAVCCG010000014.1, read as the reverse complement.
AGGCAATTTCTTCCAAAATGTTAGGTCTTTTTGTAAATGTATCGCCGCCAACCTCGATATTCATGCTGAAATCAGCACCAACATCAAACGGCGGGTCGATGTAAATCAGTTTGAGGCCGCCCTGTTTTTCGATCTCCTCACGCAGAGGGCCGTTTTTTAGTGACGAGAGGATCAGCTTGTTGTCGCCCCAGATGAGCTTATTCGTCCAACCCTTGAGCTGGCGACCCCGGCTGTCCGTGGTGAACAAATCCAACTGGGGTGCGGTTTCCTCAGACTTTTCGGCCCGGGGCTCGTCCACCTGCTCGATCACCTGGAAGGGCAGCACGATGTTGCAGACCTCATTGGTCTTGCCGTTCCAGACCAGCTCTACTTCGCGCTTTTCGTCGAACAGCAGAAATCGGAACTTATCCGGTAGGGGTTTATCTGCTTCGATGTAGCGCAGGATTTCCTGCTGTTCCTGCTCAGTCAATCGTGGCATTACTTACCTCCACAAAATCTATACAGGTAAATCCCGAGCATTTTAATGCACGGTGCGTACAAAGGGAAATCTCGGCCCGGCGTCAGCCTTGGGGCAGGGTGATCACGAAGCGGGTGCCGTGGGAGTGGTCGGCGGGGTCGACGCTTTGCACGTCGATGGTTGCGCCGTATTGGTCGACCAGTTCCTTAACGATGAACAGGCCCAGGCCCGTGCCGCGGCGTTTGCCGTGGCGTTTGTAGCGCTCGAAGATTTGGGGCCGCAGCTCGTCGGGAATGCCCACGCCGTTGTCTTTGAGCGATACGACCCAGGCCGGTCGGCCCTCGATTTTGCCGCTACGGATGGTGATCGAAATTCGCGGACGCGGGTCGCGGTTGTGGGTCAGGCCGTTTTTAATCAGGTTCAAAAACAGGATCTCGAGCAGATTGTTGGCAAGCACGATCCGTTCGCCGGGGCTGCTAAAGCGGATCTGTGCGCCGGGAAACAGGTCGCGGGAGTAGGCGACAACGTTGTCGATGGTCCGGCTTAGGTCGACCGGCTGGAAGCTCTCGGGGGTCAGGTGGCGCACCAGCAGGAACTCGCGCACCTTGTCGATCAGCTCGCCGATCTTGTACGTCTGGCGTTCGATGCGGCTCATGCGGTCGAGCTGCTCATCGCTTAGATCGCCGAAGATGCCCTCTTTGAGCGCCTGCACGTTGTTGAGGATTACTTGCGCGAAGTTGCTGATGTCGTGGGAGACGATGTCGTTGTACATCTCGGATTCCCACTTGCGTTCGAGGATCTGATCTTGCAACCGTCGCTGCTCGGTGATGTCCTCGAGCGTGCCCTCGTAGCAGATGACGTCGCCGCGCTCGTCGCGCACCACGCGGGCGTTCTCGCGCACGTGCAGCCGCGAGCCGTCCTTGCGAATCCAGGACGATTCCAGGCCCACTACGCTGTCGTCGCGCTCGATGGCCTCGCGGAACTGACGCCGCGAATCGGCCAGGTCAAAGCCGGCCTGCTCGATGTTGCGCTTGCTTAGCTCGTCGAACGATTCAAACCCGAGCATGCGGATCATTGTGGGGTTGGACATCATGATCCGGCCGTCGGGTGCGGTGCGGTACATGCCGATTACCGCGTTCTCGAACAGGTGGCGGAACTGCTCCTCGCTGTGGCGTAGCGCTGTCTCGGCTCGACGTCGCTCAGCGGCCTCAAGCGCCAGCACCACCATGTCGGCGATCGATGCGGCGAAGTCCTGTTCGGCGATGGCCCACTCGCGCGGTCCGCCCAGATGCTCGTGGCAGACCACGCCCACCAGCTCGCCGTGCAGGCGGATCGGGATGTCCATCAGCGCGCCGATGTTCAGCGGCCGCAGCATGACCTTTTTCAGCTCGCTGGTACGCGGGTCGGAGCGGGCGTCGTGGGCCGCAATGGTGCGGCTGTTTTGCAGCGCCTTGAAATAGCGCGGCGCGGACTCGGCCGCAAGTCGCATGTCGGTCTCGTGCTGATCGCGCGAGAGCAGGAAGAGGTCGCGTAGCTCGAGCCGGTTGGGCGATTCGCGGAGCAGCCAGACGCCCACGCGTTCGACCTTCAGTGTGGCGGCCGAGGCCTCGGTGATCCGTCGCAGGTCGTGCGCCAGGTCGTCGTTGCCCGCCTTGGCCAGCTTGAGCAGCGTCGATTGAAAACGTATCGATTGTTCGGAGAGCTCGATGCGCTGGCGTTGCTCGCGCTTTTGCTCGGTGATGTCGCGCACCACGGTCAGCGCCGCGTTGCGGTCGTTCATCGTGATCGCGCGCGCGTGCAGCTCGACGTTGATCCGCCGGCCATCGGAGGTGAGGAACAGCGTCTCGTAGCGGTCGGTGGGGCGCTCGCCGCGCAGTCGCGCTTTGTAGCGCTTGATGATCTCGTCGCGCGATTCGGGGGCTATCACGCGCTCGACCGGCAGCTTGAGCAGCTGTTTGGGAGTGTAGTCCAGCATCCGCGCCAGGCTGTTGTTGACGAAGATGAAGCGATCGTCCTGGGCGATCAGGATGCCGTCCATCGCGCCCTGGGCCACGATTGCGTACTTCTGTTCGGACTCGCGCAGCTTGGAGATCAGCCGCAGGTTGGCCAGCGCCATGCCCAACTGGTTGGACACGGCCGAGACGATCTCGGCCTCGGGCTCGCTCAGTCGGCGGTCGCTGAGCAGCCCCAGTACGCCGTACATCCGCTGTTTGAACTCGATCGGCGCGATCGAGGTGTGGGCCTGCCCCAGCCGCCGCAGCTGCCGCAAAATCGGGTGCCCCGAGGAGAGCACGTCCTTGAGATGCACCGGCCCCGAGCGCTCGCGAATTGCACGGATGTAGGGCGCCTCGACCGGCGAGTGGTCGATGGACTCGGACAGCTTCTTGTCCAGCCGCAGCCGGGACTCGATGCGCAGCTCGTTGCTCGCCTCGTCGACCAGGGCGATCGCGCCGCCTTGGACCGCCAGCAGCTCAACCACGTCTTGCAGCGTCTCGCGCAAGATGCGGCCCAGGTCGGCGCGCTCCAGCGTACGCGCGTCGATCCGGTTGAGTACGGTCAGCAGCCGGCTGCCGACCAGCGGCGCGTCCTCGGCGTT
>JAVCCG010000013.1 GCA_030765605.1 Candidatus Alcyoniella australis | reverse complement strand
GTCTGACGCGGCGGGGTCGAGGCGGTCCAGTCCAGCAGCGCCAGGGCGTTTTTCGAAAACACGTACTCCTCGCCGTTCACACTCACCCTACCCTCCACCGGCAATCCGGCGGATTTGTATGTGTAGTGGAAGCCGTACATCGATTGGCGGCTGACGGTGGAAACGCCGCTGCCCGGCTCGCGATAGACGATCTCGCCGCGCAGCGCGTCGCCGAAATCAACGCTCAGCGCGCGACTGCCATCGACGATCGTGTTGCGGGCGCAGATCCGCGATTTGCCCTTGCCGATGCTGCTCTCGCCGTCAATGGGCGATGCGGAGAACTGCGTGTTTTTAGCCAACGGCTTCTTGAGGTTGAACTCGGTGATCTTGTTGGTGCGGCGGTCGAAAGCATAGGCGAATCCCGAACCCAGGTAGTGCAGGTTCACCACCGCAGCGCCGAGCACCATGTTCTCGTCCATCGCGCCCACGAACTGCCAGCGCTTGAGCAGTTTCGACGCGCCGGCTTGGCTTGCGGTCCAAGGCCATCGCCCCAGCCGCGTGTAGTCGAAACGCTCGAGGTTCAGCCGCTCGATCGGTCCCAGAAAGCTGCCGAAGTTTACGTTGCCCTGCTCGTCGATCAATTCGGCGGGAGGCGTGCTCGGATCTTGCTGTGACATTTTTCACTCCGTTGCTCGAAGACTAATAACAATGAGCGATCAATATAATCGAATCGGGCGTCGAGCTAAACAGCGCTTGCCCGATCCGCAGGGCGGACTTTTATATGCAATGCGATGACGGATTGGCTATACTTTTAGGTTAATCGACATCGTCCGCTGAACCCAGAGGGAAGCTAAGCATGTTCACAGTCAAGATCGGCGATACGCAATACAACTGCCAAGATCTGGCCACGCTCACATCCTGGCTTGGAGAGGGCCGAATCAGCGTCAGCTCCGACGTTTACGACCACGCGGCCTCGCAGTGGAAAAAGGTCGGGGCGTTGATCCCCACGCCGTCGGTTCCCGCGCCGGCGCCGCTTGCACCCCAGCCGTCGGTTGTACCCCCCAATGCCGGTTGCGCCGCAGCCCGTAACGGTCGTTACCGGACCCAAGCCGGTGGGCGCGATCCGCAGCCCCGGAATTGTGATCCTGCTGATTTTGGTCACCTGCGGGATTTACGGCATCGTCTACTACTACAAGACCTTTGAGGAGCTGCGGAACTGGCGCGGTCAGGGTTGGAGCGGCGGGCTGTACCTGCTGTTCACGTTCCTGCTGCCGTTCATGACCTTCGCCATCCCCTGGCTGCTGCCGGCCTACATCGGTCGGATGTACGCCGAGGACGGTCAGCCCAAGCCGATCACCGGCAACTCCGGCTGGTGGATCTTGGTGCCCATCGCCGGCGGCATCATCTGGCTGGTGGTGCTGCAAAATCGACTCAACGAGTTCTGGGCTTCTAAAGGGGCGCAGGCCTAAGGGGTAGAGCCCGTAAAACTCACGCAGCACTGAAACTGGGTGGGTAATAACGACCAGGGAAATATGCGAGCCTTGCTGCGGCTTAACGCCGCCCCCACCCTCAGCCTTGTTTGCGCTCGATCTTGGCCCACGAATCGCGCAGGGTCACGGTGCGGTTGAACACCGGCTTGCCCGGTCCGCTAAGGCGGGTATCAACGCAGAAGTACCCCAGGCGTTCGAACTGGAAAAGCTCGCCCAGATCGGCCTGAGCCAGGAACGGTTCGACCAGGCAGCCATCGAGGATCTGCAACGAGTCCGGATTGAGCGTCTCCTTAAAATCGCCTTTGGCCTCAAGCGGATTTTCGACCATGAACAGCCGGTCGTAGAGCCGCACCTGAACCGGCTTGGCATAATCGGCCGAGACCCAGTGCAGGGTGCCGCGTACCTTGCGGCCGTCCGGCGAGTTGCCGCCGCGCGATTCGGGGTCCCAGGTGCAGCGTAGCTCGATCACCTCGCCGGTCTGCTCGTCGTGCACTACCTCGTTGCAGGTGATCAAGCAGGCGTAGCGCAGCCGCACCTCGCTGCCCTTCGTCAGACGCCGCCACTTCCTGGGCGGCTCCTCGCGGAAGTCGTCGCGCTCGACAAAAATCTCGCGGGTCAACGTCAGCTCGCGCGATCCCTGGCTGAAGTCCTCGGGAAAGAACGGCGCGTCGAAGCGCTCGACCTGGCCCGGCTCGATGTTGGTGATCACCACCTTCAGCGGATCGAGCACAGCCATCAGCCGCGGCGAACGTACGTTGAGGTCCTCGCGCAGACAGTGCTCGAGCAGCGCCACGTCGACCATGCTGTCGCGTTTGGCCACGCCGATGCGCTCGCAGAAATTGCGGATCGCCTCGGCCGTGTAGCCGCGGCGGCGCAGGCCCGAGACCGTGGGCATCCGCGGATCGTCCCACCCGTCGACCACCTTGTCCTCGACCAGTTGCAGCAGCTTGCGCTTGCTGACTACCGTGTGGCTCAGGTTGAGCCGCGCGAACTCGATCTGCCGCGGCGGATCGGGCAGTTCCAGGGCTGAGGTGAACCAGTCGTAGAGCGGGCGATGGTCCTCGAACTCCAGGGTGCAGATCGAGTGCGTGATTTTCTCGATGGCGTCGGACTCGCCGTGGGCAAAGTCATACATCGGGTAGATGCACCATTTGTCGCCGGTGCGATGATGCGACTGGTGCAGCACGCGGTAGATGATCGGGTCGCGCATGTTGATATTGGCCGATTCCAAATCGACCTTGGCCCGCAGTACGCACTCGCCCTCTTTGAATTCGCCCTGGCGCATTTTTTCGAACAGCTCGAGGGTCTGGGCGATCGGACGCTCGCGATAGGGGCTGGCAACTGCCTTGCGGTAGTAGTCGCCGCGGCCCTGCTTAATTTGTTCCGGGGTCTGCTGATCGATGTAGGCCAGGCCCTTGTTGATCAGCACCAGCGCCCACTGGTAGAGCTGGTCGAAATAGTCCGAGGCGTAGAACTCGCGCTCGTCCCAATCGAACCCGAGCCAGCGCACGTCCTGCTTGATCGACTCGACGTACTCGGTCTCCTCGGTGATCGGGTTGGTGTCGTCGAAGCGCAGGTTGCACGTGCCGTTGTAGCGCTTGGCCAAGCCGAAGTTGAGGCAGATCGATTTGGCGTGGCCGATGTGCAGATAGCCGTTGGGCTCCGGCGGGAAGCGCGTTGCCACGCGGCTTTGATTTTTTCCCTGGGCCAGGTCCTGGTCGATGATCTCGGTGATGAAATTGCCTGTTTTCGCTGATTCGACGGATTCCTTGCCATGGTCACACATTTGACTGCTACTCCCGAATGTCATTCTTTCGACTTCCCAGGGCCTGGTGGCCGGGACTTGCTCAGGATTGACCCTCAGCGGCGCTTTGAACCGGGCGCGGCGCCATTCAATGGGTAAATGAGAAGCGTATTTTAGTAGCGCTTAACGCGCTGCGCAATGGGGTCAGCGGATGCTGGGGCCGAAGATTACGTCCCAGCCGATTTTGAAAATGTTGAAGTTGCGGCGCAGCACCGGCCATTTGATCTCGCGGCCGTCGCAGATCGTGTCGGCCGAGGCGTCGCGCACCTTGTGGCGGATACGTTCCAGCTCAGCCTCGCGCTGATCTTCGGGTAGCAGCATGATCTGGTCGATCTCGCGTTTGACCTCCAGGGCCAGCCTGATCCGCGCGTCGATCTTGGCAAAGGTCGGCTCGTCGATGAACCCGGCCTCGCCCTTGATGCGATTGAGGCGCAGGGCCGCATCGTAGGTCGCCTCGACGATCTGGTCGCGGTCCATGGCGTCGGTCTCGTAGTTCAGCGTGTACTTCCAGCTCGGCTGCAACAGCGCCTGGCGGTGGCTCTCCAAATCGCGGAACAGAATCTTGTAGCCGAAGCGCTCGGCGTTCTCGAACCCCACAGTCCCCGGATCGAGAAACGGCGCCAGGGGCGAGACGAACATGTTCAGGCGCGAGTCAAAGCGCGCGGCCAGGCGTTGCGCGTAATCCATGGTCTGCTCGACCGACTGGCGGGTTTGCCGGGCCAGTCCGGTCATGAAGTAGACGTCGAATTTGCGGCAGCCGTGATCCAGGGCCAGCTCCACCGAGGCCTCGAAGTCGTCGCTGGTGTAGGGCTTGCCGTTTAACGCGCGTAGCTCGTCGTCGTGGGTCTCGGGGCTCATCTCGATGTTGAAGTTCTCAAAGGTCTCGGCCAGCAGCTGGACGTACTCGGGCTGTGCGCGCCAGAAGAACTCGGTCACCACGTGGTTCTTGATCCCCTCGGGGCGCAGCGCCTCGAGCACCTGCCGCGCGTAGCTC
>JAVCCG010000012.1 GCA_030765605.1 Candidatus Alcyoniella australis | reverse complement strand
CTGCTGCACACCACGCTGGTCAGCGGCGAATGGGTCAATCAGACTATCGAGCCGATGCCCGAGTGCGGCGGCATGCTCGCCGCGGCCATCGACGGCCAGGACCGCATCCACCTGGTCTGGTACAAGTTCACGATGCTGGACAAGGCGACGCTCTCGCAGGTGATCTACGGGCTATACGACGGTGAATGGAGCTTCAGCCAGGTGCACGCCGGATCGCGCCTGCTGCGCGAGCTGCGCCTGGCGCTCGACAACGCGGACGAACCATGGGTGGCGTTCGTCGAGGAGGTCGGCGCCGAGAACGAGAACAACACGATCCACCTCTGCGCGAAAAACGGCTCGGCCTGGGACGACCTGACAATCGACGACTACTCGGGCCCGTCGTTCCTGGACTTGGAGATCGACTCCAGCGGCAGGCCGAACCTGTTGCTGCTCGACCCGTTCTCCTACGAGATCGCGCTCAAGATTCGGGACAACGGCCAGTGGCTGCACGAAAGCGTTGCCCAGCTTGAACAGCGGACCTACGTGATCGCCCTGGCCTTGGATGGCACGGACCGGCCGCACGTGGTGTTCACCGACCGCGAGGACAGCCAGGTCGATTCGCGGCTGTATTACGCCCTGGATATCGACCAGCAGTGGGTGAGTTCGTTGATCGACCCCGCGCGCCTGGGGTACGAGGCGGAGCTGAGTTGGACTTCGGCGGGCGAGCTGTACGCGCTGTACTCGGTGGACACCGAGCTTAAGATCGGCCGCCGCGTGGAGCAGTAGCCCAGCTATCGCCCTGGCGCACGACCCGGCCGCGGAATGGGACGTGTGGGAACCCTGCGAACTAGACCTGCAGGTCAGCGTGGGTGTAATGGGCGGGGGCCTATATTTCGTCGTGGCCGTTGGCCGGGCGCTGGACAACAAGGAGACCTGCCTGACCGAGAACGAGAGCGCCGATCCGACGCACGAATGGAGCTTCGATAACGACGCTTGGCACAAGCCCAGCCACTCCGGTGCCTGTATGGTACATACTGCGGTGCGACAGTAGGTAATTGGAAGCATTTTCGACCAACCCTTCCCACATAAGCGGGACGCATTTACAAAACCCTACAATATTAGTAACTTAGAATATTTTAAATGATTGACGAAGCGGTTGTAAGGGACTATTATAGTAGTTAGAAAATTGTTTTATGAGTCAATAGGAGATTGGCAATGACAAGCAGGCACGCTGGTTACATCGTGCTAACGTTTAAATTCCGTAAAGAGCAGGACGGGATTTGGACCGCAGAATGCATCGAATTGGGTACGGCGACCTTCTCGCGTACCCTCGAAAGGGTGCAAGCAGAAATCGAGGATTTAGTTACCTTACATCTTAATACGCTCGAAGATCTTGAAGAAAGAGACGCGTTTTTCGAGAGGCATGGGATTGAATTTCATCGTTCAAAACCAAAGAAAGCCACATGCACGGTTCCTGCCGATAAAACGAGCTTTATCCAGTGCTTTCCCCAGCGTATCCCCACACATCAATACGCCTAAGGTATGTCCAAGGATCTTCCTTCTATAAGCGGCAAGAAGCTGATAGCCTTATTACAGAAGGACGGCTGGGAGTCCGTTAGAAAAACAAACCATGGGATTTCTCTTTTTAAGAAATATCATTCGGGGAAAAAAATAACCGTCGTGCCGAATAAGAGGGGAATATTGCCTGTCGGCACGCTTAATGCAGTCTTGGGTCCCAAGCAAACAGGTTTGGGCCGCCGATGGTTAGCGAAACAACTTTCCGAATAGCCTGACCCACCACAGTATAGATCAACAGTCATAGCCCGTCCCCGGGCGCGGATGAGACGCGGCCATGACATACACCTCGATACTATTCCTCACGATCAGTCAATCAGCATCTCAATCCTCTCTGTCATTTCTGGAAACCCTTGCCTGCAATAGAGCTGATATCGAGGGCCGTGAGCCAGGTGGTCAGCGCATCGTCAAGCACACCGCCGGGGTGGACGTAGAGATAAAGTCCGGAGCTTAAGATCGGCCGCCGCGTGGAGCAGTAGCCCAGCTATCGCCCTGGCGCACGACCAGGCCGCGCTGGTGCAGACGCGCCAGGTGTTTGTCGATCATCTGCCGCTCCCAATAGCGCATCACCAGCGGCGCATAGGGGAACCCGCCGTAAATCGGCGATTGCTCCACGAGCTGATCGAGGGTCTGCGGGTTGCGCAGCAGCTCGATCAGCCGTGCATCGCGCTGGTCGATCACCGCGGCGTAGCGCACCAGCCGCCCGTCGATGTCGTCGCGCACAATCCCCTTGTGCGACGAGACAACGAGCTTGGGTTTCAGCGCGCGCACCAGCTCAATGGCGTCGAGCATTTGGTCGATGTCGCACTCGCGATGGCCGTACCACGGGCCGAAGCCGGTGAGGTCGATGTCGAATGTCAGGGCCACGCCGTGATGCGGCTCGAAGAATACGTAGGCGTCGTCCAAATGCCCCGGCGCGTGGATCGCCTGCAACTTTATTCGACCGAGCTGGAACTCGTGTCCGTCGTCGTAGAGATCGGTGAACCCTACCTCGCGCACGCCCGTGGCCTGCGTCACGAACTCGATCCACTGCTTCGCGATCTCGCCGGGCTCGGTCAGCCGCTGGGACTGCGGGTCAAAGCGCCAGAAGATCTCTGAGTGTTGCGACGGGCTGAAGATTCGACAGTCGTCGAACAGCCACAGCCCGCCCACGTGGTCCGGATGCGAGTGGCTGGCGATCACCAGTTCGGGAGTCCAGCGCTCGCGCAGGGCTCGCAGACGCTCGATGCCGCAGCCCGCGTCGATCAGCGCCTCAGTCTCGCCGCGCACCACGATGCAGTGGCTGCGGGGAAAGCGACCGTTGTCCTCGGCGGGCAACAGGAACATCCCCGGCACTATCGGCTGTAACTGCTCAAGTTCCATCTGTTGGAATTTAGCCGGGATCGATTGTTTGTTCTACCCACTCACTCCGCGTTTTTGGCCGGATGCTGCTTGGTGATGAACCGCGGCTTAATCAGCATCACCAGGGTCGGCAGCAGGATCAGTCCGCCGAGCATGCTGGTGATCATCCAGAACGCGAGCAGGATTCCCATCTCGGCCTGGAAGCGCAGATAGGAGAAGGCCCAGAACACCACGCCGGCGACCATCGTCGAGGCGGTGAACAGTACAGCCTTGCCCGCGGTCTTGATCGACTGCGCCGTGGCCGCGGCCAAATCGCCGCTGAGACGGAACTCCTCTTCGAGTCGGCCGATAACGTACAGCCCGAAGTCCACGCCCAGCCCGACCCCCAGCGAGATCACGGGCAGCGCGTTGACGTCCAGGCCGATGCCCACCGCGCCCATCACCGCGTAGGTCATGTAGTTCGAGACGGCGATCGGCACCAGGAAGAACAGGCCGGCCACTACCGAGCGGTAGATGATCGCGCAGAACAGGAAGACGATCATGAAGGCCACTATCGTCACTCGCGCCTGGGAGGCGACGATGGTCTCGTTGACCGCGGCGAGCAGCCCACCCATGTTGCCCGCCAGACGGAAGCGCGCCTGTTCCATCGGGTGCGCCTCAATGAAGCGCTGGGTGCGGGCGATCACCGCACGTAGGGTATCGCCCTTGTGGTCCGAGAGGTAGACCGAGATGTTGGCGTCTTTAAAATCGGTGGTGATGAAACGGTTGAGATCGCCGGGCTCGGCGTTGCCGAAGATCAGCTCGAGGTAGAGCGCGGCCTCGGTGTATTCGTTGGGGATCAGCTCGTAGAACGGGTGGCCGCGCTGCTGCACGCGGGTGACCATTGAGAGCAGGTCGGCGATCGAGCTGGTGGTCGTGACCTCGGGCAGCATCTCCAGGTCGCGCTGTAGCGCTTCCATGGTCTTGAGCACCTCGGGGTTTTTGATCGCCCCGGGGTCGCTGCCCTCGACCACCACGCTCATGATCTCGGTGTTGCCGAAGCGCTCGGCGATGTGCGCGGTGTCCTGGTTGTAGCTCGAACTCGGCCAGAGCAGCGGCGTGCCCGGATGCACGTCGCCGATCACGATCCGGTTGGCCATTAATAGGCCGATGCCGAAAACGACCAGCGCCACAACGACGATCACCCAGCGCTGCCAGCCCACGACCCAGCGGCCCAGGGTGCCCAACATGCGGTCGACCAGGTGTTCCTTGGCCGGCTTATCTTTGGGCGGCGGAATGTAGCTGAGCAAAATCGGGTTGAGGATCAAGTCCGAGACGATGATCGAGATCACCCAGAAGCTGCCCATCAGCGCCAGCTTCTCCATCAGCGGGATCGGCGTGACGATTACGATGAACACGCCCGCGGCGTCGGTGAATATCGAGAGCAGTCCGGGTTTGAGCAGCCCGGAGAAGGTTGCCACCGCGGCCTCTCGGCGATCGCGGCACTCGGCGTACTCCTCCTTGAAGCGGCCCATGAGTTGCACCGCGTGGCTGGTGGCCGTGGCGCTGATGATGAACGGTACGACAATCACCAGCGGATTGAAGTAGGCGTTAAACAGCCCGACCAGCAGGTCGCGGAAGTACGGATTGGCAATATGTTCGGTGACCCAGGGCTGCATCGTGGGGCGCAGCAGGTCGAGCACGCCGAGCATGCCCACGCCCCAGATCGCACTGACCGCCGCCGTGCTCAACGGAATCAGCACGCCGCGCAGGTCGCGGAAGTAGGCGAAGAGCACCAGCAGCGTAACCAGCACGGTGATCGCGAAGATGTAGCCCAGCTTGGGAAGCTGCTGGTAGACCGAGCCCAGCAGCACCGGCGCGCCGATCATCCGCACGCTGGTGTTCTCGTCCTCGACCGAGTCGGCAATATTGCGCAGTGCGGCGTAGAGCGTGTCGTCGACCGACCACGGCTGGTCCGCGGCGCGGTTGCGCAGCAGGGTCAAACGCTGCTCGACTTTCTCCTCGGTATCCGCGCCCTCTTTGGATGCGATCTCGCGCTCGATTTCGATCAAGGGCGAGCCGGGCGACTCGAGCCCCTTGTCAAAGAATCCGGCCACCACCAGCACGGCCTGGTCGTCGCGCGAGACCAGCGAGCCGTGAATCGTGCCCGTGGTGTAGACCGTCTGCCGCAGCTTGGCGATTTCCTCGGCGGTGCGCGGTACGTCGGGCCACATGATCGGGTCGGCGCGATAGGCCGGGTAGCCGTCGACGTCCTCGACCGAGATGCGCTTGATCTTGCGCTGGGCGATGGAAAGCACCTGGTAGTTGTTGACCGCGGGCAACAGCTCGAGCGCCTTGGTCAGCGTGCGCACCTTGGCCAGGGTCTCGACGTTGAACACGTCGCCGCTCTGGACCTCCAACGCCAGGATCACCACGCCAGCGCCGCCGAAGGTGTCCTGGTACTGGACGAAGGTCTCGACGTAGGGGTGGTTGCGCGGGAAGAGGTCGATGGTCGGGTTCTTGAACCCCACGCGCAGGGCCGCCAACAGGAACAGCGCCGTGAGCACGCTGAGGATGATCAGGATCGGCAGCCGGCGGCGGATTATAAATCGGCCCAGCCGCAGGGAGCTGGGATGAAGTGTCTCTCTAACGGTCTGCGTCATTGATACTCGCTGCTTTCCCAGGTTTTACCGCCATCGGCGGTGTAGAAGGAAGTACCCCTACCGCCGAGCACCACTCCGTGCTGCTCGTCGCTGAAGCTCACGGCGCGAAGCCAAATTACCGTGCCCAGCTCGCGCCGGGTCATCGTGCCGTTGTCGGCCTCGGCGAGCACTCCGGTGTCGCCGCAGATCCAAAGCGGGGATTGGGGGTTGAGGCGGAACACGTCGAACAGGTGCTGCTCCACGCCGCTGTCGAATTGTTGCCAGGTCGAGCCGCCGTCTTCGCTGCCGATCAGGGTGCCGTTGCGGCCCGCGGCGCGGATGTGCAGCGGATCGGGAAACTCAACCGCGTAAAGTGAAGCCTTGACCGGCACGGGCAGCGGCTGCCAACTGCGACCGCCGTCGCTGGTGCCGAAGATGTTGGTCAGTGCGGCCGCCTCGTCGCCCTCGAGCATCCACTCTTCCCAGCTGGGGTAGTCGCCGACGATCAGGCCGTTGTTCTCGTCGACGAACGAGACGTCGAACAGGTGCGCGCTGTACATGCTCTCGATAAAAGTCGTCTCCCAGCTGCTGCCGCCGTCGAGGGTCAGCGCCACGGTGCCAAAGCTGCCCACGGCAACCGCGTGCTGGGGCGAGATCGCCTCAACTCCGAACAGGTGCTGGCGCGCGGCCCCCTCGCCCTGGCCGGTCTCGATCCGTTGGGAGGTCCAGGTCTGACCACCGTCGACCGTGGAGACCACCAGGCCGCCACGGCCCACGACCCAACCGTGCAGCGCGTCGGCGAAGTCGACGGCAAACAGCGCGTCGTTGGTGTCGATCTGCTCGCGTTGCCAGTTGGCCCCGCCGTCAATCGAATGCAAAATGATTCCGGGGTAGCCCACGGCCCAGGCCTCGTTGGGGCTGACGAAGCTTACGTCGTATAGCCGATCGCGGCTGGTGATCGGTCTGGTGTCCAGTCCGAGCTGATCAGCGTCGATCCGGTTGCAGCCTGGAGCGACCGCGAGCAACAACATACACAGCAATATTGCCGCGGCCGGGCGCACCCCCGACGTCTTGGCGAACTTGATCAAATTTTTCTCCCCGCGCCTACTGTGCGAGCTTGCGCAGCTCGGAGAGTGTGAACAGGCTCGGCTCGAGCCCGACGTTGGCCTTCATCTCGTGCCAGACAAATGCCGTGGCGTGCTCGGACTGCAGGTCGACCATCAGCGAACCGGCAATGTTTCCCGGCATGCTCAACGGATCGGACGACTCGTCGAAACCGTTGACCTGAACCTTCCACAGCTGGCCCTTCTTGTCCCACATCTCTTTGATCAGGATCTGGTAGGTCTCGCCGTCGATGTAGAACACCATCTTGCTGTAGGGGTAGTCGCGGAACTTGGGAGTGGCCTGCACCACGTACATCGGCCGCGGCTCCCACTTCCAACGCGGATTCCAGTAGGGCGCATTCTTGAAGTCGAAGACCTTGTCCGCGTTGTCCAAGCCGTAGGGCGTACCCGAGTGCGCCGGGGCCAGCAGCACCTTTTTGTCAAGCAGCTCCCAGGTCATCCACTCGGCGAAGCCCATGTAGCCGCGCACGTCTTCGTAGAGCATGTCGGTGTTGTTCCAGGCGTCGCCGCGGGTGCCGAAGCTGAAGCGCGTGGCGCGGCGCTGCTGGGGTACGTAGATCCAGCCCTCTTGGTCTTTGGGCTCGTCAAAGCGGTGATACAGCGCGGTGAAGCCCTTCTTGTCCAGCGGTTTGCGACAGATCGTCATCGAGTGGTACTGGATGTTCGCCTTCTTCATGTCCTCGAAGTACGGCGGATCGATGTCGCTGCGGTTGAGGCTCTTGACGATGTACAGCCAGCGCCACTGCTCGGAGCGCTCGACGCCGCGCTTGGCCGAGACCCAGTAAACGCCGAACTCGTTGTCAGCGTCGTCGCCCGAGTAGTTGTAGTGGTAGTTCCAGGCGACCTCGACCCCGGTCTGCGGATTGGGGAACGGCAGGCCGCCGGTGTAACCCGAGAGCGCCCTCTGGCGCGCAGGCGCATTGGGGTCGCCCAGCTTGGTCATTCCCAACCCTTTGTTGGTGGCATCGATGTAGCCGTCGCTGGGCGCCTCGGGCCGGTAGTCGATCACGCGGAACTTCAGGTCGTAGTTGTTGACCAGCACCTGTACGCCCTGGGTGAGCATGTCCTTGACCTGATCCATGTTGGCCTTGGACACGGTGCTGACGCCCGGTTTGATTAAATCGGCGCTGAAACAGACCGTCTTGGTCCAGTTCTCGCGCGTTATCTTTTGTCCCTGGGCCGCCACCGAAATTGCCAGGGCCGCGGTGGCGATCAACAGGATCGTGATCAGCGTAATTTTTTTGATGCGTCTCATGGGCTCTTCTCCCTTGCTATCGTGCAGGCCTTGCGGCCGAACCCTAGTGAACAATCCGGGCTAGAACTGGAACTTGACCTTGGCGTAGGCCTCGTCGCGGTCGGCGAACAGCCCCAGGCTCTTATAGGGATCGGGGGCAAAGATGCCGTTGTAGCCGATCTCCAGCCGCCAATGGTTGCCGAAGGCGAACTTGTTGCGCACGCTGACAAAGCCGGTGAATCCGTCTTTCTCCTTGCCCGGGACGTAGGCCGCCACAACCATCGGCGAGTACATGCCGTGGAAGTAGTTGGTCAGCAAGGCGAGCACCACGGTCGAGCTGAACATGCTGGGCTTGCTCGAGTCGTAGCCCGGGATGGAGACGAGGTACCAGTTCTCGTTGGTCTGCGACGAACCGTCCTCGAAGGTCTCCTCGATGTAGACGTCCTCGGGGATGATCGTCTGCATGAACTGCGCCTGGACGATGATCGAGCTGGTGGGATTGATCCAGCGGATCATGCTCGGCCGCTGCAGCACCACCGCATAGCTGATCGTGTCGCGCTTCTCGCTGTAGAAGTCGGCGCGCAGCAGCCCTTCGTTCTCGGGCGAGGGATACCAGCCGCGGCCCGCGCCTGAGCGCGGATCGGCGCCCGGTCCGAGGTAGGAACTGACCGGGTAGGCCTTCTCGAACTCGTAGGCCGCTTCCATCCGCAGCACGGTGCTGATCGGCCGCGGGAACGGGAACTCCAAGCTCATTCCTGCGATCATCTCGCGCGGGAAGTCGAGGTAGACCTTGGCGATGTTGCGCCCCTTGGAGTCAACCTCGTTGCCGATCTCGGCGTACTTAGGTACCGGCGGGCTGAGCTGGTGTGTGTAGTAGTAGACCATCGTGTAGGTCAGGTTGCCCAGAACGCCCTTCCAGCGCGCGCCGATGCGGCTGTCCTTGAGGTCGTTGTCCGGGTAGAGGAAGACCTTCTCTTCGATGGCGATCGTCGAATTGGTGTCATTCTGGCAGGCGATCGGCAGGCCCCATGCGCCGACAAAGGTCAGCGGCACGGTCGCCGTATCTTCCGGGTCGTCGATCATCGGCACCCAGACGATCTCGAGGTTACCGCGTAGAGGCTGCACGTCGACCAGCGTTTTAAGAATCCACAGCGGGATGCGCTGGTCCTTGTAATCCTCGAACACCGACAGATGCCAGGTGCTGTCGGTGGGATTGACCACGTCCAGGGTGCGGTAGCTGCCGGTCTCGCCCCAGCTTACCTGCTGGCGGCCAACGCGAAAGTTGAGCCATGAGAAAGCGTCGAAGTCGACCCAGATCTCGCGCAGGTCGTTCTCGGTGTAGTAGTTCTCCTGGACCCAGCGCCGTTTGTCGCGCTTGACGGCCTGATCGTCATTGTAGGTCTCGTCGGCCCAAAACACCGGCACCTGGGCGTAGTTGTCGGCGTCGAGGCTTGCCGAGCGCACGCCGCGGAACTCGCTGTGGAGCCAGACGTTGTTGTGCGGCCGCCAGTCGAGCTGCAGAAACAGCGTATTGCGAAACGCCGACAGGTCGCCGAAATCCTCGCCGTGATCCACGGGGAAGCCCTCGGGGCCCTCGCGATTCGGATGTTCCTCGATGAACACACCGATGTGGCTCATCAGGTAGCCGCCGAGCTCAATGTCGCTCAGCTCGGCCGCTACGGGCGCGGCCGTTAGAATGATCGCAGCCAGTACAACCAAGGCCGGAACCGCATGTGCCCCTCTCATCTCATCCCCCTAATTCAATAGTCCGATGTGCCCGATCGAAACTCGTAATCGCGGACGGGCCGCCCTTCGCCGCATTGGTCGAAGGGCGACCGGCCCGCGTGTCTTACCGGTCCGCTAAATTACTCAGTGCAGAACGCCGCCATCGGGTTCGTTGGGTAATCAGCTTTGCTGAAGTAGACGTTCTGGATGCAAATTGTGTTGGCGAACGCCATTGGCAACGAAACCGTCTCTTCCTCCACGCCGTCGGGCGTGGCGGTGATGTCGTAGGCGCCGGGAGTCATTCCCAGGCTGGTGAAGATACCGTTGCCCGGGTTGGTGCCCTTGCTGTTGGCCGGCGTCGCAGCGTCGCGCGAGGTGGTCGGGATTTTGCTGCCTGTGGCGTAGTGAATGGGCTCGGGGCCCACCGGGTCGGTGGTCACAACCGCGCAGCCGATCTCGGTCTCGTCTGAGGGATCGCCCCAGTAGACCGCGCCGGCGATGTGCGTGTCGGCCGGGTCGTCGGTCACGCCCAGCAGTCCGAAGATCAACGATGCGGTGACGTTGGAGACGATCAGGAACTCCTCGCCGGTCGCGCCAACGGGGAAGCCGTACTGCAGAGTGTTACGGTAGTCGCCCTTGGAGGTGCGAATCGCGACATCGGTCACGCCATCGGGAATATTATCGATTGTGACCGAGCCATCGTTCTCGCTGAACCAGACGATCGCCGGGTCGAACTCCAGACCGCTGTCGTTCTGCAGTACCTCGACCATGGCCTGCGCCACCGGTTCGCTGGTCTGGAAATCGTTGACAAAGGCGCTCAAGGTTCCAGGTCCGCCGGTATCATCGTCGTCGTCCGTGTCATCGTCGCCCGTATCATCGTCACCGGTGTCGTCGTCGCCCGTATCATCGTCGTCGTCGTCACCCCCGCAGCCTGTGAATACCAGCGCCGCCGCTGACAGTGCCACCAGGGAGATCAGCAGTAACCAGATGAACTTCTTGAACATAACGATGCTCCTTTCAGACCGTGGATAGATAAAACACATGGATTGCGAAATCTTGTGCCAGCTGCATTTTCTGGGATGTTCGATCTATCCTCTCAACCAACACCATTCTTGTCAATTACAAAAAACTAACACTCATCGCACAGGCGTAAACTTTTCGCGCAAGCGTGCACACAGAAGCGTCACGCTCAAACACGCGCGTTTACAAATATTGAGAGTTCTACTTAGCCTTGGTTTCGGAACATTTGATCTGTTTGTCCATCTCGCGCAGGTTCTTCGACAGGTACCACCAGCCGTTTTTAAATCCCGCGTAATCCGGCCCGGACATGGCCGAGGCATAGCGCACGGAGCTGGCGTAGAACAGCCACTGGGAGATCCACTTGATCTCCAACGCCTCGTCAAAGGGATTGGTCTTGTCGGCCAACCCCAACTCCCAGGCGTGGACCATCAGCCCGGTGGCCGTGGCCACCATCTGATCGGTCTCGGCGATGGTGTTCTCGAGCCTGGCGAAATGTCCGGCAACATGCGTGGTCCCATGACACAGCGAGCACAGCGACTGCATCTGCGCCTGGCGTTGATCCGCGGTTTGCTCGTTGATCAGAAATCCCGAGGCCGGACGGTTGTCGAAAGTCGTGGGCAGCGACAGCCCGTCGGCGTTGCGGATCTTGGATGTGTCGCCGAGCACCGGCTGAGGATGGGCGTAGATTAGGCCGAAGATCCGCACCCACAGCCGCGAGCCGAAATCGTGGGTGCGCTCCACGACCAGCGTGCCCTCCGGGGTTTGCAGCGCGCTGGCATGGCATACGGCGCAGGTCGGCGCGCGAAAGTCGCGGCCCACGGTCCAGGGCACGGCGTCGAAATCATAATCCTGTTTCAGCGAGCTGTAGATGTTGCCGTGCTTGGACTCCAGATAGACGTTGTAGGCCGGCACGTCGGGCTCGAGGTGGCACTGGCCGCAGGTGTGCGGCTTGCGCGCGATCTCGATCGAGAAACCGTGTCGCGGATGGCAGGAGCTGCACGAACCCATTGAGCCGTCGGGATTGATGCGGCCGACCCCGTTGCTGGGCCAACCCACGTATTGCGGCCGCAACTGCTCGCCGTAGTCGGTCTGGACCGCAACCGTACCGGTGAACGTAACCTTGGTGCCGTGGCAGGCAAAGCAGTTCTCGGCCTTGGTCTGGTCGGTGGCGGTGAGCTGTTGCAGCTCGCCCTCGCGCAGGCGCTTGGGGCTGTCGATGGTGTTGACCAACGCCGTGAACAGCGAGTTCTTGGCCAGGTTGCCCCAGGCGTTGCCCATCTTGGATTTGGCGTACTGCTCCAGTTCCAGCGGATGGCACACGGCGCAGTCCGTCGGAGTGACGATGCTGCTGATGCGCAGGCCGAAATGCTCAACGCTGTCCGGATGCTGGTCCGCGCGCAATCCATGGCACTCGTAGCAGCCCACGGCCGTGTTCTCAAGCTCGTCGGGCACGCGCGCGGCCGAGATCCGGCGCTGGTTGACAGGCTGCTCCAAAGCCGTTGCGGGCGAGATTCGGGCGTGGCGGCTGTGCATCCAGTCCTGCACGATGCCCGGGGTCTCCAGGCTGTGGCAATCAAGGCAGAGCTGTGTGTTGGAGCTGTAGGGCGCAGTGTTCTGCGGCGCCTCTTGGGCCTGGACGAACAGCGCCGCACAGATCATGGCAACGATCAAGACCAATCCGCTAGGCCAACGTCTCATCGGAGTCTCCACTTGGGAATCACAATTGGGATTTATTATTTATAAGACCACTATCCCACTACTCCTGTCCACAACAAGACGGGATGCGGCTTTGAGCCGCCGCAAAACTCGCATGCTTCTCTGGTTGTAAAGAGAACGACCCACCCCGCGACGGCATCTTCGAGGTGCCCGTAAAACTCGCGTAGTACACAGGTCCAATTACAATGGGCCATCTCGCGACGAACGATATTTGTGGGGATTTTGAACATTGTTGAAAATAAAAATCCCCACCCCGTTTCGTATAGAAGCGGGACGGGGAATTGGGTTTGTGTATCGGTCTGTCTACTTACAGCGCGATGACCGCCACGGCGTTGCCCAGCACCACCTCGCCGTCCTGGTTGATCCCCTCGACCTCGACGGTTATCGAACTCTCATCGCGCGCCGTAACAACGGCCTTGAACGTCAGGTCGTCGTTGGGCTTAACCGGCTTTTTAAAGCGCACGCGCAGCTTCTTGATTTTGGCCGGATCGCCCGCCCAGCGCCCGAGCATCTTGGCGGCGAAGCCCATGGTGCAAAGGCCCTGGAGGATCGCTCCGCCGAGCCCGACCATCTTGCCGAACTCCGGGTCGATGTGGATCGGGTTGAAGTCTCCGCTGGCGCCTGCGTAGTAGATCGGCCGGTATTTGTCCACGGACTGGATCGCCTCGATCACGTCGCCGACCTTGGCCTGGTCAATGCTTACGTTAGCCATGATCTACCTCCGCACCACGAAGTTGTAGCGGCCGACAACGACCACCTGGTCGCCGCGCTTGGTCACGCACTCGCCAATGATGAAGTCCTTGTTGTCGTCCTTCTCGTAGATCTCCTTGACCGTGGTCTGAGTGACCAGTACGTCGCCGGGCCGCATCACGTCGAACCACTCGAACTCCTGCTCGCCGTGCACGAGCATCATGAAGTTCAGATCGATCTCCCGGTCGAACAGCAGTTTGGCGATGGCGTCGGCCTGCACGCGCACGACAAAAGTCGGCGGCGCAATGATGTCGCCGTGGGGGCTCGCCGCCGGGTCGAGAAACACCGGGCTGTCGTCTGTAAGCGCGACGGCGAATTCCTTGATCTTCTCCCGGCCGACCTCGTAGGTCACCGGCTCGTAGGTCTTCCCAATGAACTTGGGGTCGATCATGCTCCATTACCTCCCGGGCATGTGTGGCAAAGGAAGGAAGAGTGTCCAAATGTTGACATACTCAACCTATGGTCGGGCTGTCAAGTTCGATCGGTTTTATCGCGGCGCGGATGCTCAGCCGCCGCTGCTGATCGTGAACGATCCCTCGCCGGGCCGGCCGTGCAACGCCAGGCAGTTGCGCTCGGCGCTCCAAGTCCAAGTTCCCGGATCGAGGTGCAGCGGGTCGCCGCCCTCGACGAAATCCAGGCCGCCCACTGCCGTGGGCGCGGCCAGCTGCTCGGGCCAGACGATCTGCAGGATCAGCTCGGCCTGGTCGCCGTACGGTGTGCGCTCGATGCTCAGGGCGCTGTCGCCAACCTCAATGCGCAGCAGGCTGCCGTCGGCCAACGTGGTCGAGGAGACATCGAGCGGGAAGGCCCAGGCGTGCAGCAGCAGCGCCAGGTCGTCGGCCGTGGTCACCTCGTAATCCGGCGGAGGATCGGCCGGGGCGAAGCTGTCGACCGCCGGATCGACCAGCGGGATCAGCGCGCCAAGCCGCACGAACAGCGGGATCTGGTCCAACGCGGCCTCGACCGTGACCACCCGGCCGCCCTCGATCGGCCGTCCGCCAATGCGAAAGCCGCCGCTGCCCGCTCCGGACTCGTCGCCGTCGTATTCGGTCAGCGGCCACAGCTCGACCCAACTCCCCTGCGGCAGGTACAGCGTGCGCTGGCGCGCCCCCTGCTCGACCACCGGCGCCACCAGCAGATCCGGGCCGAACATGTAGGCCCAGCGCATCTCCCAGCACGCCGGGTCGTGGGGGAAGACCAGCAGCGGCGCGCGCATCAACGGCAGGCCGCTTTCGCGGTATTCCCAGGCCGCGTTGACGATGTACGGCACGAGCTGGGTGCGCAGCTTCTGGTAGCGCCGCACCACGTAGGTCAGCTGCGGGTCGTCCAGGGGCAGCGGCCGTTGCCCCTGGCTGATCTCCGGCGCGGTCATGTCGCGCATCAGGCCGCAGAACGCGCCGAACTCGTACCAGCGCGCGGTCAGCTCCACGGTGGGCGCGGGCGTGAGGTAGGCGTGATAGCCGCCGATGTCGCTGCCCCAGAAGGCAATGCCGCTCAGGCCGACGTTGATCCCCGCGCTGACCTGGGCCGGCAGCCCGTCGGCGAGGCTCCAGCCCGCGTTGGGATCGCCCGACCACATGGCGTAGGTCCAGTTCTGCGAGCCCACGTAGCCCGAGCGCACGAAGTAGACATAGTCCGGGGCCAGGCCGTCGAGGGGATCGTCGTCCAGGGCGCTGAAGAAACGGTAGCCCGAGCGCTGATAGATCAGCGGATAAGGGTTGTGCCAATAGTGGCCGCCGCGGCCGTCGGAGAAATAGGCGTCGGGCGGCGTGTACTCGCCGAAGTCGTACATCGTCCCGTCGTAGCCCAGGTCGAGGATCAGCTGCAGCACCGAGTGCCACCAGGCATCGACGCCCTCGTGGGTAAAATCCACGTGGCTGACGTGAAACTCCGCGAGGTTGATCAGGTTGAGGTACACGGTCTGGATGTAGCTGCGCCCCTCGGCGTCGCGCGTCAGGTGGCCCAGGGCGTCAGCCTCGTCCCACAGCTCGGGAAAATCATCGTGGTCGATCCGCGGCTGGAGGTAGCACAGGCTCTTGTACCCCAGGTCGTGCAGCGCGGCGTTGCTCGCGGCCAGGGCGTTTTCAGATCCGCGGTAGGAGCCCGAGGGCGTGATGTTGGTCCAACTGTGGGTCACGCTCGAGGGGATGTCCAGCTCGCGGAAGCGCCGCGCAACCTGCTGCATACCCAGGCCGCGATAGCCGACGAACATGTTCCACGGCGCCAGGGTCCAGCGCCGCGGCACCTGGCTGCGGCCGGTGCGCGCGGTGTATTGCTCGATCACGTCCGCGGGATCGGGACCGGCAAAAACGATGGCCTGCAGGGTGTCGGACTCCACGCTCACGCGCCAGATGTCGGAGTCGGAGGCGGCCAGATCGAACAGGCTGGGCTCGGGCACGTCGGCCAGAAAGCCGTAGCCCTGGTTGGAGATGAAGAACGGCAGCGGGCAGTACGAGCCGTCCTCGCCCGAGGGGAGCGTCCACTCCGGCGTGATCTCGGGAAACAGCGCCTCGAGGGTCGGGCGTAGCGATCCGGGCTCGATCCCGCCCTCCTCGAGCCAAGTCTCGAGCCGCTTGCCGCGCTGGTCCAGTCCGTTGAAGCGTTCGCCGAAACCGACGAAACGTTCCGTTTGCGGTGAGTAAAAGCTGAATCCCACGCGGTTGACGAAGTACGAGCCCGAGGCCACGCGCGCAGCAATGCGCACCGCGTTTTCATAGAACGGCCCGACCACGAACAGCGTCCGACCGCGGTCCACCGGATCGGCGCGAACTTCGATCAGCACCCGGTCATCGAGCACGCTGTAGTCGATCGCACGTAGGGAATGCGCCCATGGCTGATCCTCGCCGCTGTAGCCGCGATAGCCCCAGTACCAGTGGTTCCAATAGGCGCCATTGTTTTGGGTAAAGCTGATCGGCGCGAATCCGTCGCCCAGGGCCCCTTGTTGCGTGGCAAGGATCGTCGATCCGTCCGCCGCGCGCCGCACCTCGAATCCGAACGGGTCGAGGGTCACGCGTACTTCCAGCACCGGGCCGCTGATCAGCAGCGAGTCGTCGTACTCCTCAATCTCGATCCTTGCGGGATCGGGCGGCTGCTTCTGTGCGGGGATGCCCGGGATCAGAGGGTCCGCGGGCCGCACGGGCATCGACGGGCAGTTGTGCTGGGCGCAGGACTGCATGCAGAACAGGAAACTCTCGCAATTGGGCTGGTCGATGCACTGGCAGCCGCAGTCGACGTATCCGGGCATGTCGTAGCAGTTGTTCTCATTGGCCAGCCATTCCAGGCAGCGATCCGCGGACTGCCACCCTTCACAATCGACCAGCCCGGCGCAGAGCTGTTCGGCCCCGCAATCGCCCTCATCGTCGTCGTCGTCCGCCTCGGGCGCGCCTCCGTCGTCATCGTCCGCAGGGTCGTCTTCGCAGGCGGCCAGCGCCGTCAACAGCAACAGACTGCCGGCCAGAAGCAAGATCAGCAGCCGTTGATCACGCATGCCCTCCCCCTACTCGCAGAGTTTCCAGAGAAACTCGCGGCCGTCGACCTCCGCGCTGTAGATCGGCCGGCACGGTGCGCTGCGTTCGGGCACGAGCGGCGGGTCGTAGCCGACCATCGCGCACGGCGGGCGGAAGTAGGTCGCGCGGTACAGTCGGCGCTGCTCCGCGCTAAGCGGACGGATCTCGACCTCGATCGTCCCGTCCTGCGGCACGTTGGGGTCGAGGATCGCGTACTGCTCGCTGTGCGGAAATTGCAGCCAGCTGAAGTTGGCGGTCTCGCACACTAGGCTGTCCAGCGGCCCCGAGGGCTCGACGTTGTAGATGAACAGCCAACGCTCGTCTGGCGGCACGCGCCGGGCCAGATCTTGGGCAATGCGATTTTGATAGACCGTGTCCGAGGGCATCAGCAGGCCCACGTTGTTCATGTGCCCCAGCCAGTCGCGCACGGCCAGCGGCCACTGCGGCTGGGGCAGCAGCGATGGATTCATCGCCCAGAACGCCAGACAGGCCAGCAGGCCCGCGGCCACGCCCAGCACGGCGCGGATCGACCGCCAGGGGATCGACGCCAGGCCCACGGCCGCGATCGGAATCGCCCCGGCCACCGCGCCCAGATCGAAGTCATAGACCTTAGAGGCAAACGGCGTCATCACCGCCATCGGCCAGAGGGTCTGCAAGATCAGCAGCAACTTCTCCGCGCTGAAACGCCGTAAAAAGAACGGCAGCGCGATCACGAACGGCAGGGCCCAGACAAAGCTGAGCTGCACCACGAACAGCGTCGCCGGGTAGAACAGCCATTCGGGCAGCCGGTCGACCACAAACTGCGATTGCGAGCCGAACACGTCCTGCGCTCCCAGGGCCGCGATGTGGCTCGCCGTACGAAAGAAGTAGAAGTAGAGGTAACGGCCCGAGAGCGCCGTGGCGACCAGCGCCGCGATCACGACCTGTACGATCACGCGCCTAAACGCCTCGGGCTGTTTGCGCGCCTTGAGGATCGAGAACATGCACCAGAAAACCACGGGCAGCGATAGCGCCAACGGCGGAGTGCCGCGCTCGGCGAGGTTGGCCAGGGCGATCAGCGCGCCGACCAGCAGCCCGCTGCGGCGGCGGGTGAAGCGCTGGGAATACAGCAGCGCCCACAGCACGCAACCGATCATCGCCAGGGCCGGCAGGTTGGTAGTGAAGATCCGGCTGTAGCTCATAATGATCGGCGAGGTGGCGGCGATTGCCGCGGCGAGCAGCCCTGCCCCCGGACCGCTGAGGCGGCGACCGATGCCGTACATCGAGAGCAGCAGCAGCGCCTGGAACAGCGTGGCGGCGAACGCCATCTGCATGTAGCCGCGCCCCAGCAGCGCGGTGCACAGCCGCCCGGCCCAGGGCAGCAGCGGCGGGCAGCCGATCTCCTCGTCGGTCTGCATCGTCCACAGCCCCAAAAGCCCCGCGCCCGCAGTATGGAAGTAGACCCCCTCGGCGAAAACGTCGAGCTCGTCCAGTCCGCGCGGCGCGGATTTGTGCGCGATGAACGCCATGTTCGCGGTCAGACAGATCAAGATCAACCCGGCCAGGGCCAGGCGCACCGTGCGCTCGATGCGCGGCCTCGGCGGCTTTACGGTGTGCGGCACAGGCTCCATTGCACCTCTTGCCCGTCGATCACGTCGGCATACAGCGGTTGACAATTGGACGCGCGGTCGGGCAGCGGCAGATCCTGCTCAATAATGTAGGGGCACGAACGGCGCTTGTACACCTGCCGCAATTCGTCGCGCTGCTGCGGATCCAGATCCCATACATCGATCAGTAGCTCGGCGCCCTCGGGCCGCGCGCGGTCGATGCGCAGCATTTGATCGCTCTGCGGATAGTGCAGCCAGCCGAAGTTGCCGATCTCGCAAAACAGCGCGAACACCTGCTCGGATTGCGGCGCGTTGATCACGAATGCGTACTGCGGACCCACGGGCAGCCGTTTTTGGAGGCGGCGCTGCACAGCGTCGTGCAGCACCGGCGTGTCGTGGCCCAGCAGGTCGAAGTTGTTAAGCTCGGAAAGCCAGGCCCGCACCGGCGCGGGCCGCGGCGGATGCGGCAGCAACTGCGGCTGCAAGACCCACAACGAAAGCGCGGCCGCGCCCAGACCCAGGCCGACGGCCGCCCGCCGCAGGGTCGTACGCTCGATCGAACACAGCCCCACGGCGATCACCAGCGCCACGGCCGGGAATTTTCCCAAATCGTAGTTAAAGGTCTTGGTGGCAAACGGCGCCATCGCCACCATCGGCCACAGCGCGGCCAGGCCGATCAGCCCGCGCTCCGCGTCGAGCCGCCGCACGAACAGCGGCAGCGCGATCAGCAGCGGCAGGATCCAGATCAGGCTCAGTTGATGGGTCAGCATTGCCGCGGGGTAAAACAGCGGCTCTGGCAGCCAGTCGAGAATCCGGTGCACCTGGGGGTAGGCGTCGTTGGCTCCCAGGTTCGCGATGTGGTCCAAACGCCGGTTGAAGTACGACCAGAGGTACACGCCGCTCAGCGCCAACGCCAGGGCCGCGGCCGCGCCCATGCGCGCCAGCGTTTTAAGCCGCGAGCCGCCCTGGGCCCGCGCGCTGCGTAGCGAGACCACGGCCCAGTACAGCAGCGGCAAACTCAGCAGCAGCGGCGGCGTGCCGCGCTCGACAAGACAGGCCAGGCCCGTGAACAGCCCGGCGAGCAAGCTGTAATTCCATTTTTGAAACCGCTCGGAGCGCAGCAGAGCCCACAGCACCAATCCCTCGAGGGCCACGGCTGGAATATTTGTGATCAGCACCCGGCTGTAGGCCATAATCGCCGGGGTCGTGGCCAGCACGCAGGCTGCCAGCAGGCCGCACCATTCGCCGCCAAAGCGGCGGCCGACGTCGAACAGCGCCAGCAACAGCGCCAGCTGGAACAGCGTAGGGATCAGCGCCAGGCTCAGGTAGCTGGGGCCGAAAATCGATGTTGTCAGCCAGCCCAGCCAAGGCAGCAGCGGCGGAAAGTTGATGAAGTCGTGCGGCTGGGCAGTAAACAGTCCGGCAGCGCCGTAGCCCTGGGTGATGTAGATCAACGTGCCGGAGAACACGTCGAGCTCGTCGGGACCGCGCGGCGCGGACTTCATCGCGATCGACGCCAGGTTGCCAACCAGCACGATCAGCAACAGCCCGGCCAGGGCGATCCGCGCCGGACCGAACGCGCGCTGCGGCGAACTCACAACGCGCCCGCCCAGCGGCAAAGGCTCCAGCGTACCTCGACCCCGTCGAGCTCGTCGGCGTAGACCGTGCGGCAGCAGCTCCCGCGGTCGGGCAGCGGCAGCGGATCGCGGATTATGTAGGGGCACGAGCGGCGTTTGATCAGCGAAGCGAACCGATCGCGCTGCGCCGTCGTGGTCTCCCAGACGTCGATCAGCAGCGGCGCGTCCGCGGGCAGTTGCGGGTCGATCAGCGTCACCTGGTCCGCGTCGCCGTAGTGCAACCAGGCGAAGTTGCCGATCTCGCAAAACAGCGTCCGCACCCGACCGTCGTCCGGCGCATGGATCACGAACAGGTAGTGCGGACCCGGCGGGATGCGCTGCTCGAGCCGTCGGTAGGTCGCGTCCTGAAACACCGGCTGGTCCTGAGTGCGCAGATCAAATTTGTATAAGTCTTCGAGCCACAGCCGCACCAGCGGCGGGTACTGCGGATGGGGCAGCAGGTCGGGCTGGATAAACCAGAACATCAACAGCGCCGTGCCGAACCCCAGGCCCAGGGCCGCACGGCGCAAACGCGGCCGGTTGATCGCGCCCAGGCCCACGCCGAGCACCAGCGCCGCGCCGATCAACGTGCCCAAATCGAAGTCAAAGTACTTGGTGGCGAACGTCGACATGATCGCCATCGGCCAGACCATCACCAACAGGATCAGGCCGCGCTCGCCCTCGAGCCGTCGCAGGAAAAACGGCAGGGCGATCAGCAGCAGCAATCCCCAAGCGTAACTTAACTGATGGGTGAACAACGCCACGGGATAGAACAGCGGCTCGGGCAGAGCGTCGAGCCAGCTTCCCACCGAGGGAAAGAAATCGTCCGAGGCCAGCTCGGAGATGTGATCCAGGTTCTGCCGCAGGTACTGCCGCAAATACAGGGCGGAAAGCGCCAGGGCGATGGCAACAGCGCACAGGCCGCGGCCCAGCACGCGCAGCAGCGCCCGGCGGCGACGGCGCACGCTGTACAGCGAGAGCAGTGCGTAGTACAGCAGCGGAACGCTCAACAGCAGCGGCGGCGTGCCGCGCTCGGAAAGCAGCGCCAGGCCCAGCACCACGCCGACCAGCACTCCGCTGCCCCGCCGCGTAAAGCGCTCGGAGTACAGCAGGCTCCAAATCACGCAGGCCGCCATGGCCAGGGCCGGCACGTTGGTCATAAAGGTGCGGGCAAAGGGCATCACGATCGGCGAGCAGGCCACTACGCAGGCCGCGAGCAGCCCCTCCACATCGCCGGCCAGCCGCCGACCGATGTTGAAGACCGCCAGCAGCAGCAACGCCTGAAACAGCGTGACCACCAAGGCCATCGCCGCGTAGCTCGGGCCGGCCAGCTCGCGGGCGATCCAGCCTGCCCAGGGCAGCAGCGGAGGCATGTTCATGAAGTCCTGCGGCTGAGCCGTGAACAGCCCGGCCAGGCCGTAGCCCTGAGTAATGTAGATCAGCGTGCCCGACCACACGTCGAGCTCGTCCACGCCGCGCGGGGCCGACTTGTAGCTGATAAAGATCCAGTTGCTCACGCCCAGCAGCACGATCAGGCCGACCAGCGCAACGATACTGATACGCCTGGTGGTCTTTGGATTGCCGGGCAACAGATCCATCAGTTCCTCGCGGTTAGATCGGCGATACGTCAAGCCGTGAATATATAACATTCAACTTTTACTTGACATCGCCCCCTGATCTGAGATCCTAAAAACGCCCCGAAAATAGGGCGAATCGATATTGACCGGGAGGTCTGGAATGAAAATCACGCCGCTGGACATCCAGCAGCAGCAGTTCAAGAAAAAAGGCGGCCGCTACAACGCGGCCGAGGTCGACAGTTTCCTCGAGCTGGTGCGCGCCGAATTGGAGAGCAAAATCGGGCAGAACGAGGAGCAGCGTGAGCGGCTGCGCCAACTCGAGAACCAAATCGCAGCGCTACGCGAGCAGGAAAACACGCTTAAATCCGCATTGCTATCCTGCCAACGCGTGACCGACGACATCATCGCCAACGCCCGCAAAGAGGCCGAGGTGATCGTGGCCGAGTCCAAGCTGCGCGGCGAGCGACAGATCGACCAGGCGCACGCCGAGGTCGCGCGGGTCAGCGAGGAGATCAACGAGCTCAAGCGCCAACGCACGGTGCTCGAAGCCAACCTGCGTGGGATCATCGACACCCACCGCAAGCTGCTCGAGGGCCTCACCGAGCAGGCATCCGAGTCCGACGCCGACGCCAAGAAGGTCTCGCAGCTCAAGTAGCCCGACAATGTTGGAGATCGCCCAAGGCGAGGGCTGGATCGAGTTCAGCGTCTCGGTTACGCCGCGCTCGCACCGCGACCAGCCCGCGGGTGTGGTCCAGGGCGCGCTCAAGCTCAAACTGCGCGCAGCGCCGGTCGAGGGCGAGGCCAACAAGGCGCTGATCAAACTGCTGGCCAAGACCTTGGGCGTATCCAAGTCCTCGGTGAATATCGTCTCGGGCCAGAGCTCGCGCCGCAAACGCGTGCGGATCGCCGGTCTGGAGGCTCGAGTGCTGCGCGAACGCCTGGGCATCGGAGCCGATTGATCGGCACGCTGCTGCTCGCGTTACTTTTGGGCGCGGGCCGCGCCGATTGGCTGCTGATCCAGACCGATTACGCCACGATCCACTATCAGCGCTCCGACTCTCTGGCCGCCGAAAAACTGGCTCAGATCATCCCACCCACGGTGCAGCGCATTGAGCGCGACTTGCAGTTGCCGCGCCAGCCGCGATTCAAGGTCTATCTGGCGCCGGATCGGTCGACCTACGACGAGATCTCGCCGGGCCGCACTCCGCCGCAGTGGTCCGTGGGCTGGGCCCGGCCCGAGTCGGGCCTGATCGTACTGCTTAGCCAGAACGCGGCGCGCGGCGAGGGGCGCGAGCTGTTGACGACTCAGGTTTTGGTGCACGAGCTGGCGCACCTGATGCTGCACGCCAAGCTCGGCGGCCGCGACGTGCCGCGCTGGCTCGAGGAGGGCTACGCCAAGACCGCGGCCCGCGAGTGGAGCCTGGGCACGGCCACGACCCTGACCTGGGCCGTGGTGCGCGGACGGCTGATCCCCCTGGCCCAGCTGGTCCAACGCTTCCCCGAAGACGAGCCGCGCGTGCACCTGGCCTACGCCCAGAGTCAGAGCTTCGTCGCCTTTCTGCTCGACAATTTCGGTCCCGAGGGCTTGGGCCGCTTTCTCGAGCTGCTGGCCCAGGGCCTGCCGGTGGAGATCGCCTGCGAACGGGCCCTGGGGCGCGACATCCACGCGCTAGAGCACGATTGGCGCCGCTACCTGGAGCTGCACCACACCTGGCTGGGGCTGTTCCTCTCGCGGCGTTGGGTCTGGGCCCTGACCTCGCTGCTGATGCTGTTCGCAGCCGCGATCTCGCTGGTGCGCCGCAGACGCAAGCTGCGCGCGATGGAGCTTGAGGAGCGCTTCGAGCACGACGACGACCTATCAGGGCTGCTGCACTGACCCGGATTACTCGCTGTGCCAGAGGCTCTCGAACAGACCACCGGAGAGGCGCGACCCGAGGTAGTTGACCGCCAGCCACAGCGGCCGGGTCCGCGGGCGCTCTGCGCCCTCCCACGCCCTTTGGGCCGCCCGGACATAGTCGAAGGTGTAGATCCCGGAGTGCGCGGTGTTGATGTAGGCGATCCCCGTCTCGGGGTCCAGGACGATTGAGCGCTGCCAGGGCGCGGCCCGCAGCCGCGCCAGCAGCGACCTGTCGCGCAAGTCGAATATCTCCACATAGCTGCTGAACCCGCCGCAGACCAGCAGCTCTCGCCGACTGTCGACCGCAGCCACGCGCACCCCGGGCGCGGCGGTCAGACGCTCGACGATTTCGAACCGCTCCAGGTCCACGGCCAGCAGACAGGCGGCGGGGGGCACCGGAATCCAGCACAGGTCAGACTGCGGATCGATGGTCATCCGCTCGCCGCCCCTGCCGATCTCGAGGCTGCGCAGCTCCCGCAGGTCGCGCAGGTCGAGCTCGATCAACAGTCCGAGCATCTCGACGATGGCGTAGACCCTATCGCGTACTGGGTGCAGCACCGACCCCTTGGATGTGCCGCCGGGCCAGCGGTACTCGGCCTGCGGCAGCGGCGACGAGAAGACGTAGGCCAGCAGGCCGCTGTTCTCGCTGTCCACGATCAGGTCGTGGATCCGGCCGGGCAGCAGCGGCCGCACCGAGCCGTGGGCGCTACCGCCGAGGCGGCCGATTTTGCTTAGCACCCTCCCTGTCGGGTCCACGACCCAAAGGGTCAGCTCGTCGCGCTCCACGAATAGAATTCCGCCGTTGGGCAGCAGTGCCACTTCCTGCACCTCATCCGAGTGCAGGTCGATACTCTGACAGCGGCGATCGTCGATGGGCAGATCGAAGCGATAGACGCCCTTGTATTTGGTCGTGGACCAAACGGTCGAGCGACCTTTGTCGAGCAGCACCTGATAGCCCGTATAGTTCGAGGCCAAGCTCACCTCGGGCGAGGGATCGGGGAGCAGGTCGAAGCTCGGCGGCGCCAGGAACAGCGCGGCCAGGGGCGCGGCAGCCACCAAAGCGGCGCTGAGCAGGCGCGAGCATGCGCGCATCAGCCTCCCCATGCCCTGTCCCGTGCTCGTCGCGGCGTACAGCGGCAACAGCAGGAACAACGCGCCGCGCCACAACGTCGGCCGACGCTCGCCGCGTGCCGCCGCCCAGGGCGCCAGAGCCATATTCAATGCACACCAGGCGCAGGCCGCGAGCAACAGCGCGTTCACGGCATAGGGCGGACGCCTGTAGCACAGTACGGCGGGAACCAGCACGATGCTGGCGGCGATTATCGACGCGACGATGCGCAACGCGGCCGGGCCGCGTCCCAAGGCCGCTGTCGGCCAAACCAGGGCGAGGGTGAACAGGCAGCAGCAGTAGAGGCTCAGGGCCTCGACCAGGTCGATTTGGGCCAGGAGGATGATCGCCAGGCTCACGTTGCGCGCCGCGTACAAGGTCACGGCACACAGCCCGCAGTACAACGCCGCCAGTACGACCCAGTGCCGAATCGGTTTTTCCGACCCCCGGCCAGGGGACGCTTTTGACGGCTGCATAGGCTCTTCCCCGCTTGACGATGGAAGGGCATCCAATCTTGTTTTCTTCTGGCGGTCAAGCTTTCATCCGGAGTAGGATATCTTTCCAATT
>JAVCCG010000011.1 GCA_030765605.1 Candidatus Alcyoniella australis | reverse complement strand
GCTGCTCGGGATGGTCGTACGCGCTCAGGTCGGCCTCGTCGACCTCGACTGCGTCGGTCTCGGCGCGCTTTGTCTGGAGTTGAATAATGTCTTCCAGGCCGCCGATCTGTGCCGATGAGCTGTCCTGGATCCCCGTCGGATCGATGTCGCGCAGCCCTCCGACCTGCGCCGAAAGCGCGGCGTCGTCGACGCGTCCCGGGTCGAAGCCGGACATCGTCTTGATCTCGCCCACGTCGCCTTCCTCGAACTGCTCGCCGAAATGTTCGAAGGGGCTGACTGCTGAC
Source organism: Candidatus Alcyoniella australis (assembly GCA_030765605.1). Taxonomy (NCBI): domain Bacteria; phylum Candidatus Lernaellota; class Candidatus Lernaellaia; order Candidatus Lernaellales; family Candidatus Alcyoniellaceae; genus Candidatus Alcyoniella; species Candidatus Alcyoniella australis. Next base: position 22,479 of record JAVCCG010000011.1, on the reverse strand, counting down.
GAGGCCGCAGTCGGCGGCATGGTCAGCGGATCAAGGCGAGCGCTCTGGTCGGCCTCGAGCTGTCCGTGGCTGTCCGTGGTGCGCTCGAGCACCCGTTCCACCGGCTCGAGCTTAATGCCGCCGGGCATGGTCAGCGGATCGGGCGGCGGCGCGGGAGTGTCCCCGCCTTTGCTCGCAGCGTTCGTCTCGGGTGCGAGCTTGGGCTGGGGTTGGGCCGCGGGAGGGGCCGCGCTTTTGGGCGCAATCGTCGGCGCCTCGGCCGGGTGCGGCGGTTTTTTCTTGGCCGCGACTTTGAGCTTCTTGCCGCAGTTATCGCAGACCACCACCTGTCCCGGACGTTCGACCGGGATTTTATTGCCGCAGTCTGGACAGGTTATGCGCTTGCCGGCCACTCCATCCTCAGATTCCGATCCTACGATACAGCCATGCCCGGCGTTGTTGAACTCCGAGCAGTCCCTTGAGCGCCTGCCGCATTAACAACGCCTTGAGATCCTGCTTCCAGAAGCGGCCCGGGTCGTCGCTGAACCAACGGCACTCCTCGGGTTTGAGGATGATCGAGACGTTGATGTTCGGCGCGATGCCCAGCGGCAGCTTCTTTTCCATGCAAGATTCGTAGAGCCGCTTGAAGACCGGGATCAGTTCTTCGGAGTCCGGCGGAGGATGATCCTCCAGGTCTGTTCCGCGCAGGGGCCGGAACACGCAGACCGTTGGAATCGCGCCCACGTCGGTGATCCACTCGACGGCCTCGAGGGTCGTGGCCACCGGCTCGAGCCCGGCGATGATCTCGCCGTTGGTGGTATCGAAAATCGGCGCGCAATAGGCGATGGCGTCGAGGTAGCGCTCAATGCCGACCTTCTCGGCCTTGCCCGGGCATTGTTTGACAAAGCAGTCGCGGTCCCACAGCTCAAAGCAGAAGCTGACTTGATTTACGCCCATCCGCCGCAGCCGGTCGTAGCGTTTGAGGTCGGGGTGCGGCGGTGTCTGCACGCCGATCAGCAGCCCGGTCTCGCGCTTGACCGCCTTGATGAACGGCTCGAGCTCGTCCAGATATGTGTCGCCATCGTAGTAGCCGGTGTTGAAATGTACGTAGGTGATGCCCACCTCTTCCATCGCGGCCAGGGTGGTCTCGACCACCTCCTGGATCGACTTCTCCTGCTCCTCCTGATTGCCCAGGTTGAGCCCCACCGAGCAAAACGTGCAGTTGACCCGCGGCTCGCGAAGCCAGTGGGCGCAGATCCCGGTGGGGTAGATCCCGAGGTAGGTTCCCTGCAGCACGCCCACGCGGCTCATCAGCCGTCCGCTGGACGTCAAACGGCGGTAGAACGCGGGCTCGGGCGGGATCTGAACGCTGCTCACCGGCTTCCCGTCGCGCTCGATCAAATACTCGCCATCGCGATGGACCAGTGCAAACGGGCTGGTATGGGCGAACTTCTCGAGCACCGGGACGTTGGTCCACAGGCCGTGGGGCAGCACCAGCTCAAGCCCGGAGCCCAGTCCGGCGCGGGTGCGCAAAATCGGCCGACCGTCATCGTCCAGCCGTTTACAACTATCGTCGATGCGCATCCCCTTGCAGTACAGCTCGAGCTTGAGCAGTGCGGGGTTGCGGCTCAGGTCGCGTTCCATTTAATCCTTCACATTCAGTCGTTACGCGCGCGGATCAGCTCGGCCAGCTCGATCAGGGTTCGGCCCGCTTCGCCCAGAGGCTCTACATCCTCTTTGGCCGAGGCGATCAGGTCGTTGACCAGGCCGCGCGCCGCGGGGATGCCGAGCATGCCCGCCAGGTTGCCTCCGCTTAAGTGCCGTACCGGCGCCTCGAATGCGCGGTCCTCGGCCACGTCGATAATATCGTCGCTGATCTGAAACGCCTGGCCCAGTCGCCGGGCGTACGAGCGCAGGGCGTCGACGATCTGCTCTTCCGCACCCAGCAGCAATGCAGGAATCGCCACTGCGGCCACGAACAGCAGGCCGGTCTTCTGGCGATGGATCTGTTGCAAAGTATTGAGGTCCACCTCTTCTGTCTGGCTGACCAAGTCCAGCTGCTGGCCGCCGCACAGCCCGGCCGCTCCCACAGCCTGACCCAGCTCGTTTATCGCGGCCAGTATCGCGTCGGCCGGCGCCTGGAGTTGCCTCGCGTTGAGTGCCACCAGCTCGAAACCGTGGCTCAGAGCGGACATCGCCGCCAGAATCGCGTTGGATTCGCCGAAGACCTTGTGGGTCGTGGCCTTGCCGCGCCGCGTAGCGTGGTCGTCCATGCACGGCAGGTCGTCGAGCAACAGCGAGCTGGTGTGGGCGAACTCCACACCGCAGGCCGCGGGAAGCACCTGCTGCTGATCGTGTCCCAACGCCTGGGCCGCGGCCAGACACAGCGCCGGGCGCAAGCGCTTGCCGCCGCCCATCGCCGCGTAGCGCAACGCGTCGGCCAACACCGCCGGGACCTGCTCGCCGCCCGGCAGGTTGTCCTGCAGCGCCTGCTCGATCATGCGGCGTTTTATCGCCAGATCTTTTTGGATATCGAACTCCATACTACCTCGGCTGCACATCAGCCCGTATTACTCATGGTGCTTCTACTACGACGCACAATCTGCTCGCAACCAGCGTCTTTGGGCCGCAGCAAAGCTCGCGTACACCTTGGTCGTTAATCAACGAACCTCTCCGCGTCGCGGCAAGCGTCGTTGCACCATGTGCTTGGTTCGCCCGCGTGTTTTGCGGGCACTGCAAAGCTCGCCCCTAATGAATAATGCGGGCTAGCCAATCCTCTTGTCAAAACCAAGTTTGACCGGTTCAGGTTAGATGTGGACCAGGTAAGCCAGGGCGAAGCCGAATTGCAGGGTGAGCATCATCAGGTACATGTGGGTCCAGGAGGGGTGGTTTTCCTTGCCGGCCAGTGCCTCGGGGTCCTTGAGAATCCCGGCCACGACCCACACGCCCCACAGCGCGAGCAGCGCGCCCAGGCAGGTGAGGATCAGCGGATCGCCGGTGAACAGGCCCAGCTGCGTGCCCACGATCAGCCAGATAAAAGGCAGCACGAAAAACGGGCTGATCATGTAGGCGCTGGTGCGCACGCCGTAGATTACCGGGAGCGTGCGGCAGCCGCCGGCGCTGTCGCCCTGGATATCCGCGTAATCCTTGGTGGTCGAGGCGCCGAGCAGAAACAGGCCGAACACGCTGCCGATGATCCACGGCTCGGCGGTGAAGATCCCCTTGACCGCGCTCCAGCCGCAGACCTTGAGCAGAACGCCGCGCGGAATGGCGATGGTCAGGTTGGCCCAGATCCCGCGGCTCTTCATCCACAGCGGCTTGGCCGAGTAGCTCCAGGTGAACACCGAGGTGATCGCCACGATCATCAGGCATTGCCAGCCGACGAACAGCGCCAGGCCCAACGCCACCGCCAGCAGCACCAGGGTCAAGACCCAGGCCTCGTTGCGCTGCATTCGGCCGTCGCACAGCGGCCGGTCGGGCTTGTTGATTAGATCGAGCTTGATGTCGGTGATCTGGTTCAGCGTATTGCTGAAGCCGTTGAGGAACATCGCCATCAGTCCACCGGCCACGATCCGCGCGGCGATCATCCCCGGGCCGTCGCCCCACGAGCTGACCAAGCGCCCGGCGTCGGGCGTGATCGCGCCCAGGCCGGTCAGCCCGCCGGAGATCATGCCCACGGCAGGCGGAATCAGGGTGAATGGCCGACAAAATTCCCAGTAGAGTTTGAGCTTATTCGTCATCATCAGCGCCAGAGAAGTTAGGACGATCCTCGGCACAGGTCAAGGTTCCGCGTCCCGAACCCGTCGTAATTCGACCGCTGCAACGCAGTGTACGGGCGTATACTACCCATGCTGGACAATCCCGATGGTATTGAATAAGGTCTGATGCCGTAGCGTAGCAAAGGTTTTCACATGAGTTTTTCCAGGTCCAAACGTCCCGGATTAGTCAAAATTTCGATCGTGCTGTTCTGGGTGGCGATGACCGCGCTGATGATCGTGCGCGAACGCGCTGCTGCGACCGATCCGGTCGTCGGCGGGTCGTACGGCTCCTCGGCGCTTTCCGGCGACGAGAGCTGGATGGGCATGTACTACAAGGACAAGACCAACGACCGGCTGGTCAAAATCGGCTACTCGGTGACCTCCAAGAAGCAGCTGGATTCGGGCTGGCTGTTCTCCGAGAGCGGCCGGATGAAAATCAACGTCCAGGGCTCGACCCAGACGATCCGCACCGACACCCGCGCGATCACCGACGCGGACTACCTGCTGCGCTACTTCCAGTTCGAGATGATCTCCGATCTGGTCAAGTTCAAGCTCGACGGCCGGGTAGAGGATGGAAATAAGATCCTGCTCAACATCGAGACCGGCGGCGGCACCACGCGCAAGGAGACGATCGATCTCGACCAGGCCCCGGCGATGCAGCTGAACATCATGGACCGGCTGCTGGCCCTCGGGCTTGAGCAGGGCAAGAGCTACGAGCTGCCGTTCTTCGACCCCTCGACCATGAGCAACGAGACGATCACCGTCCAGGCCCTGGGCCTGGAAAACGTCGAGGACGGCGGCAAGACCCTGCGCGTGTGGCACTTGCAGTGGGACTACAAGGGAATCGCCATCGACTCCTGGATCGACGAGCGGGGCAACAGCCTGCGCGAGGAAACCGACACATTCCTCACCGTGCGCGAGAGCCGCGAGAAGGCCCTGGGCGAGGGCTGGGACGACAGCGCCTCGCTGGACCTGGTGCGCGAGATGGCCGTGCCGGTGAGCACCGAGATCCCCAACCCGCGCAAGGCCGAACGAATGCAGGTCAAAATTGCGGGCGTGCCCTTCGACACCTATCCGCTCAACGATTGGCGTCAGCGCGCGGAGTTCGGCGAGCTGATCACGGTACAGATCGAGAACCTGGACGAAATTCAGGATCCCTACATTTTGCCCTACCGCGGCGAGGAGCTGACCGCGGACCTGGCCGCCACGGCGATGATCCAGTCCGACCATCCGGCGATCCGCAACGCGGCCAAGGACATCATCGGCGACCAGACCGATCCGCTGCGCGCCGCGCGCAAAATCAACGACTGGGTCCACGACAATCTGAAAAAGGAACCGGTGACTTCGATCCCCTCGGCCTACGACGTGCTGATCATCAAGAAGGGCGACTGCAACGAGCACACCGTGCTTACCGTGGCCCTGGCGCGGGCAGCGGGAATCCCCGCGCGGGTGCTCGTGGGCCTGGTCTATCACCAGGGGGCGTTCTACTATCACGCCTGGCCCGCGGTCTGGGTCGGCCGCTGGGTGGCGATCGAGCCGACCTTCGGCCAGTTCCCGGCCGACGCCACGCACATCAAGCTGCTCGAAGGAGACCTGGACAAGCAGGTGGACCTGATCCAAATTATGGGAAAAGTACGTATCGAAGTCATGGACGTGAAATGATCCGCGCGGTCAATCTGCGCAAGCAATATTCCTCCGTGGTCGCGGTCAAGGACCTCAACCTCACTATCGAGAAGGGCGAGGTCTTCGGCTTTCTGGGCCCCAACGGCGCGGGCAAAACCACGACGATCAAAATCATGGCCGGGTTGCTGCGCCCGACCTCGGGCCAGGTGACCATCAACGGTTTTGACATCGCGCGCGATCCCACGCCGGCCAAGGCGATCACCGGCTTCATCCCCGACCGGCCCTACGTCTACGGCAAGCTCACGGGCATGGAGTTTCTGCAGTTCATCGCCGGGCTGTACCGCATCGACGAGCGCGAGTGGCGCCCCCGGGCCGTGGAGCTGCTCAAGCTGTTCGAGTTGCGCGACTGGGCCGGCGAGCTGGTCGAAAGCTACAGCCACGGGATGAAGCAGCGGCTGGTGATGAGCGTGGCGCTGCTGCACCGGCCCAAGGTGCTGATCGTCGACGAGCCGATGGTCGGCCTGGACCCCAAGGGAGCGCGGCTGGTCAAGCGCATCTTCCGCCGCCTGGCCGACGACGGCCTGGCCGTGTTCATGAGCACTCACACCCTTGAGGTGGCCGAGGAAGTCTGCGACCGCGTGGGCATCATCCACAAAGGCGAGCTGATCGAAAGCGGAACCCTGGAACAGCTCAGACAGCGCGCGGGCGGGCCCGAACGGCTCGAGGCGATCTTCCTCGATCTGACCGGGGCCGACGAGGACGAAATCGGCGGGGAGCCGCCGCCGCTCAAGTTCTGATTTAGAGGAGGCCGTGTTGACGCTGCCCAATAAACAGATCGTAACGCGCGGGTTGCCCACGCTGCTGGTGTTGGCGCTGCTGCTCGCCGGATGCGCGGGGAGCACCAACCACTTCGGCGTGATCTCCGCCGGCCGCGCCGGGCTGACCGACTACGAGGTCGGCAAGCTGGGCGATGACTGGCAGCGCTACCGCCTGCCCGACGCGGACCACGTCTATATCAACCGCGCCAACGGCAGCTCGATCCTGGCCAACGCCACCTGCGAGATCGAGAACCGCATCCCGCTGGTCGCGCTGACCAACCACCTGCTGGTCGACTTCACTCACCGCGTGATCGTCAAGCAGGAGGAGCTGGTGATCGACGGCCGCACCGCGCTGCGCACCGAGCTGCAGGCTCAGCTCGACGGCGCGCCGATACAGATCTGCATTTACGTGGTGCAGATCGACTCGTGCATCTACGACCTGTGCTTTGCGGCGCACCCCGACTACTTCGCAGACCAGCTGGTCGAGTTCGAGGAATTCGTCACCGACTTCCACGCCCGGCGCACGGATTGAACGTGAGCGTCGAAACCAACGGAAACGTCGAAAATAAATTTTTCGCCAACCTGGGTCGGCGGGTAATCAACTCCTTTGAGGAGATGGGATCGTTCTGGGTGCTGTGCGGCCAGAGCGTACGCAACATGTTCCGGCGTCCGGTCGAGTTTGCCGAGATCGTCAAACAGGTCGAGTACCTCGGCGTGCGCTCGATCTCGATTGCGCTGCTCACCGCGCTGTTCACCGGGTTCGTGATGGCCCTGCAGTTCGCCGTGGGGCTCGAGCGCTTCGGCGCCAAAGAATACGTCAGCATCGTGGTCGCGCTCTCGATCACCCGCGAGCTGGGACCGGTGCTCACCAGCGTGGTCGTCGGCGGCCGCGTGGGCGCCGGGATCACCGCCGAGATCGGCTCGATGCAGGTCACCGAACAGGTCGACGCGATCCGCGCCTTGGGCGCCGACCCGATTAAGAAACTGATCGTGCCGCGGCTGTGGGCAATGCTGATCGCGCTGCCGATGCTGACATTGCTCGCCGACCTTCTGGGAATCATCGGCGGGCTGATCATCAGCGTCTACGAGATGGGGATCAACCCCGGAACCTACATCAGCGACGTCAGCCAGGGGCTCGATTTCGCCGACGTATTCTCCGGACTGGCCAAGACCTACGTCTTCGGCTTCGGCATCGTAATGATCGCCTGCCACCGCGGGATGACCACCTCCGGCGGCACCGAGGGCGTGGGCCAGTCGACCACGCGCACGGTGGTGGTCAGCCTGATCTTCATCTTCGTCACCGACTTCTTCCTGACCAAGCTGTTCCTGGTGTTGTGAGATGACTACCGCAGTCGACTCCGCGATCCCGATGCCGGCCTCCCGCGCCGTTGCCGGCGCAGGCGAAAACGGCGAACCGGTAATCCGCTTCGAGGGCGTGGACAAGGCGTTTGGCAGCAACGTGGTGTACAGCGGGATGTCGTTGACGATCCGCCGCGGCGAGACGATCACGATCATCGGCGGATCGGGAACGGGCAAGAGCGTAATGCTCAAGCTGCTGATGGGGCTGATGAAGCCCGACGCGGGCAGCATCTGGTTCAAGGACCAGGACATTGCAGCGATAGACGAGGACGGACTGATCGCGGTGCGGCGTCAGATCAGCATGCTGTTCCAGGGCGCAGCGCTGTTCGACTCGATGAGCGTCTTCGACAACATCGCCTATCCGCTACGCGAGCACCTCAAGCTGCCCGAGGAGCAGATCGTGCAGCGCGTGGAGCGCGACCTGGAGATGGTCGGCCTCCGCGGCGTGGGCGAGATGATGCCTGCCGAGCTCAGCGGCGGGATGAAAAAGCGCGTCGGCTTGGCGCGCGCGATCGCCATCGAGCCCGATGTTATCCTTTACGACGAGCCGACGACCGGCCTGGACCCGTCGAACACGCGGCGGATCAATGAACTAATCGTGCAAATGCAGCGTAAGCTGGGAGTGACCAGCATCGTGGTGACGCACGACATGCCCAGCGCGTTCTTCGTCAGCAATCGCATCGCCATGCTCTGGGAACACCAGATCCACTCGGTCCAGTCGATCGACGAGATCGAGCGCGCCGGCGATCCAATGATTCGTTCGTTCGTCGAAGGCACACTGGAGCTGTAGGGAAACCATGAAGAATAATCGGGCCAGCGAGGTCAAGGTCGGCATCTTCATCACCGTGGTGATGGTGCTGCTGGTATTCGTAATCCTCACGATGTCGAGCAAGAGCAGCTTGTTCAAGTCCACCAGCGAGCTTCACACCAGCTTCGGCAATATCATGGGTCTGACCGAGGGGGCCGAGGTACGGCTCTCGGGCGTGGACATCGGCCTGGTCAAACGCATCCGCTTCTCGGACAAGACCGGCGACACCAGCGTGTTCGTCGACATGTCGATCGACACCGATGCCATGCCGCGCATCCCGATGGACTCGCTGGCCACCATCGATACACTGGGCCTGCTGGGCAAAAAGTACATCGAGATCATCCCGGGCAATCCGGAGAAGACCCCCGTTCACGAACACGACATCATCGAGAGCCACGACCCCAAAGCAATGCTCGCTCCGCTGACCGAGCTGGGCGAGAGCACCGGGGATCTAAAGAAGGTGCTGGCCAACCTCGACGCGATCTCCGCCTCGATCAAGGGCGGCCAGGGCGTGCCGCCGACCGACCTGAGCAAGGCGATCAGCGGCCTGGAGAACATGATCAACGAGGTCAAGGCCGGCAACGGCATCCTGCACACGCTGATCTACGACCAGACCAAGAGCAAGATCATCTCCGACATGGCTCAGTCCGTGGCCACGCTCAAGCAGGTGGTAGACGACATCAAGCACGGCCAGGGCACGCTGCACGAGCTGATCTACAGCGACAAGGGCGAACGGATGATCGCCAACCTCACCGACACCAGCGAGGACATCCGCCAAATCGTGGGTACGGTCCGCACCCAGCCCGGGGCTCTGCACTCGCTGATTTACGATCCGGACAAGGCGCAAATTATCGAAGACCTCAAGGTCACCAGCGCCGACCTGCGTTTGGCCGCCGACAAGATCGCCCGCGGCGAGGGCTCGCTGGGCGCACTGATCGTCGACCCGACGATCTACGAGGACATCAAGAAGATCACCGGCGGCCTTGAGCGCAGCCAAGTCTTCAAGTCGGTGGTGCGCACGGTAATCCGGCGCTACGAGCAGGTTCCGGAGCTCGAGCCCGAGTAGGCACGGCTCACCGGCGTGCACGTAATCACCCTGCTTCAATGGCCGCGCATGCGCCAGGCGCACAACGCGCTGCTGTTCGGCAGCGCGATCCAGCGCTTTAAGTACAGCTTCTTTTTCCTGCTGACTTTCGCCTTCCAGGTCGGCCTGGGGTTCGGCTTTTACGAGCTGTTTATCAAGCTGCTGGCGATCGAGATCTACGGCCCGATCCTGATCGAAAAGCTGTTCTACTTCGCCTACATGATGTTCTTTGCGATCCTGGTCTTTTCCAACATCCTCGCGGCGCTGAGCAGCTACTTCATTGCCGACGATCTCGAACTAGTGCTGACCTCGCCGGTGGATATGGAGCAGCTGTTCCACGCGCGGCTGATCGACACGATGATCAGCTCGTGCTGGATGGTGTTGCTGGTGGCGATCCCGCTGCTGGTCTCCCTGGGCCTGGCGATGGACGCGCCGTGGCATTTCTATCCCTGGGTTCCGGCGATCCTGCTGGCATTCATCATCCTGCCCTCGGTGCTCGGCGTGCTGACCACGCTGTTCCTGGTACGGATCTTCCCGGCCAAGAAGGCCCACGACGTACTGGCGATTCTCGGCGTGGTCTTCGTTGTGGTGCTCTACTTCCTCTTCCGCTTTGTGCGGCCCGAGCAGCTTTTCGACCCGGCGATTCTCGAGGGCTTCGCCGAGTTCGTCGGCTCCCTGCGCACGGAGGAGAGCCTGTTTATGCCCCCAACCTGGGCCTCCCAGGGAGTCAGCGCGGCCCTGGCCGGCAACTACCGCGAGGCCGGATTCCTCACTGCGGTCAGTTTCTCCTGGGGCCTGTTCGCCGCATTAATCGGCGGCGAAGTCGCGCGGCGAATCTACTTCGAGGGCTACTCGCGCGCCCAAGAGGGAAGCCGCGCACGAATCAGCGGATCCCGCGTGGCCGGCGGCATACTCGAACGCATCGCCGCGCTCTACGGCGAGAAATACAGCGCCCTGGTGCTCAAAGACCTCAAGTCGTTTTTCCGCGAGACCGTGCAGTGGACCCAAATGCTGCTGCTGCTGGCGCTGATCGTGGTCTACCTGTTCAACTTCAAGGTGCTCGATTTCAGCATCTACGGAGTCAACGCCTTTTCCATCCGCAACATCGCCGGCGCAGTGAACTTCGCGCTGGCCGCCTTTGTGATCTCAGCGGTGGCCGTGCGTTTCGTGGTGCCCCAGGTCAGCCTCGAGGGCAGTAGCTTCTGGCTGATCAAAACCAGCCCGCTGCCGATGAAGCGCTTTGTCGCAGCTAAATTCTTCTCTGTGGCCGTGCCGATGACCTTGCTCTCGCTGGTGCTGATCGTGCTCTCCAACCACTTCCTGGACACACACGCGGTGGTGGGCTGGGTTACCACCGGCGCAATGCTGGTGCTGACGATCTCGGTCAACGCCATCGGCGTGGGCATGGGCGCGCGCTACCCGGACATGCAAGAGACCAACATCGCCCGCTTGGCGGCCAGTCCGACCAGCATTCTGTACATGCTGACCTGCATCGCCTTGATCGGCATCACCGTGCTCGTGGGAATCTACCCGACCTACCTGCTGCTCAGCGCATCCCTAAGCCACGTCATGCCCAGCGGCGTGCAACTGTTGCTGATCGTCGCCAGCTACGCCTGGATTGTCTGGCTGCTGCTGGGAGTGGGCCTGATCTTTCTGCAGCACGGCGTGCGCGCCTTGGAAAACAAAGAGCTGTAAGCGCCAGCACCTTTGAGGTGCAGCTCCAAGCTGTACGCGTGTTTTGCCCCCGGCTCAAAGCTGGCTCCAAGCCGCCTCCAACCCCGCGTCGCGGAGAGGCACGCTGTATTACAACCGTGGTGATATGCGAGCTTTGCACCGGCTCATAGCCGGGGGGGGGGGGGCAATCTGGCATTCGGCCTATAGAAATGATACAAACAAGACCGTATTTCCATACGGTCCATACGGATGGATCGCTCAGCTTATTCAATGGAGGCACGCATGCGGGACTTAAAGGGAAAAACAGCCGTGATTACCGGTGTGGGCATGGGCATGGGCCGCCTGCTGGCGCTCAAGCTCGCGGACGAGGGCATGAACATCGCCGCAGTGGATGTGCGTGAAAAAGAGCTGGAACAGACAGCCGAACTGCTGCGGCAAAAGGGCGTCAAGGTCTGTACGGAAAAACTCGATATCACCGACCGCGAGGCGGTCTACAAGTTCCGCGACAACGTGCACGAACAGATCGGCAAGGTCGATCTGCTGGTCAACAACGCCGGAGTGGTGCACGGCGGAATGTTCCTCGACGTACTGGACGAGAAACACCTGCACACCATCAACGTCAACCTGCTGGGCATCTTCTGGATGACCAAGGCGTTTTTGCCCGACATGCTCGAAAGCGGCGCAGGGCACCTAGTCAACGTGGCCTCGGCCGCGGGTCTGCTCGGTGTGGCGCGCGGCACAAGCTACTCGGCGAGCAAGTGGGGTGTGATCGGCTTCACCGAGGCGTTGCGCAACGAGCTGCTGGCCGAAAAAAACAACACCGTCAAGTTCACCATCGTCTGCCCCAGCTTCGTCACCACCGGCATGTTCGACGGCGCCAAGCCGCCCGCAGGCACGCCGTGGGTCACTCCCGAGTACATGGTCGGGCGGATCTTCAAGGCCATCGTTAAAGACAAGCTCTACGTGCTCGAGCCCGCGGCAGTGAAGATCACGCCGTTTTTCAAAGCCGCGCTGCCCAAAAAATCGTGGGACCGCGTGGCTAAAAGAATGGGCCTGACCCACGTGCTGGACCACCTCAAGGGGCGCGACGCGCAAGACGCGCAGAAATAGCCCCCAGAGCGATCGTGATAACGCGTACGTCTTGCCAGAGTGCAAGGCTGGTACGTACAATGTCCTCTTGTCCGATCGCTGGATCGTCAATGCAAGGAGATTGAGCATGCGCCGCTTGGCAATCGCCGTATTCATGATGGTTTTCATCGCTGGGTGGGCCGTGGCCCAGGACGACACCAATAAGACCGCCGACCAGATCCTGGACGCAATGAGCAGCCAAGTCCTCGGGGACGAGGGTGTGGTTCAGCTCAAGATGATCGTCTACAACAAGCAGGGCCGCAGCCGTTCCAAAGAGCTGCTGACCGTAATTCAGAAGAAGGACGGCATCGACCGGGCGATCACGGTCTTTCTCGCGCCGCCGGAGATCAGGGGCAACAAGTTCCTGGCCATCGAGAATCCCGACGGCTACGACAAACAGATGATGTACCTCAAGGGGAACAAGAAGCTCAAACGCTTTGACGCCGACTCGGCCGGCGACAGTTTCATGGGCTCGGACTTCTCGATGAAGGACATCCAAAGCCGCGACTCGTCCGACGGCATCCACAAGCGCCTGCCCGACGAGACCGTCGACGGCCAACCGTGCTACGTGGTCCAGACCGTGCCCAAGCCGGGCAAAGAGGACGACATGGGCTATTCCAAGATCGTCTACTGGGTGCGCAAGGACAGCATGATCCCGGTCAAGGCCGACTTCTACAAACTGGGCGACCCGAACACCGTGGAGAAGAAGCTCAGCGTGGACGAGCTGGAGCAGCGCGACGACGGCACCTGGACGGCCAAAAAGACCACGATGCAGACTATCGAGCGCGGCACCAAGACCGAGATCGTGGTGCTCGACTCACGCACCGACGTAACCGTGGACGACTACTACTTCACCGAACCGTACATGACCAACGAAAACCAACTGATCCCCGAGTTCAAAAAGAAATAGAGCGGGAAATAAATTGGCCACGACCGGCACCCGGCTGCAGCTGATCATTACGATCACGCTGGCGTTGTCACTTTGCCTGTCCGGCGCCGTTGCTGCCCAGGACGAGGACGAGGGCTCCAGCGGGCTGAGCCTCGACGACCTGATCGGCGGCGGCTCGTCCGACGATTCGTCCGCGGGCGCCATCAGCTCGTTTAGCCAGGGTCAGGGCAGCTTCGAGGGGCAGCTGCTGACCAAGATGGCCACCGACGTGTCCCACGAGGGCGACGCCGAGGACGTGTTCGACTGGCGCAGCTTGGCCTACGCCCGCGGCTTCTACCAGTTCAACCGCACGTTCTACGCCTCGGTCTCGGGGTTGTTCGATTACCGCCTGGCCTACGGCGAGGATACGAGCACCGAATACTTGGTCGATCTGTACGAGGGCTACCTGGACATCATCGGCAGTTGGGGCGCGTTGCGCACCGGCCAGCAGCTTGTAAGCTGGGGCCGCGCCGATTTGATCAATCCCACCAGCGTGATCAATCCGCCCGACCTCGAGCGCTTCCTCGACGTCGAGATGGGCTACGGGCGCGAGCCGGTGCTCGCGGCCAAGGGCGACCTGTATCGCGGACCGGTGCGCTTCGAGGCGGTCTATGCACCGTTCTTCACGCCCGCGCCGGTCAAAATCATCGGTGCGGACTGGGCGTTGCTGCGACAGCAGTTTCCGCTCGAGGATCTGCTTTGCTACCTGGACGAGCAGGTGCAAAGCGATAAGTGGCAGGAGCTGCTGGACTTCCTCGTGCCCCAGTGGCGCGACGAACTGCGCGACTTTCTCAACGACGAAAAGCTGATCACAGACAACATCGAGCAGCCCGCCGACGACTTCCAGAACGGTTCGGGCGCGGCGCGGCTGGGGCTGAGCTTCACCAGCCTCGATTGCTCGCTGATGTACGGCTACACCTGGGATTACATCCCCACGCTCTACATCAACCCCGAGGTCGAGCTGCTGCTGAAGTTCATCAAGGATCCGACGGGCTCGGGAATCGCGATACAGGACATTGATCTGGATAAACTCGATCCGCCCCTGCGCGGCGTGTACCACCGCATTCATACCTTCGGCGGCGACTTCTCCACCGTGGTCAAGGGCGTGGGCCTGGTGTTCGAAGGGGCGGTGAGCAGCGGTCGCCGGACCTACGACGATCAGCTCAAGCCGCAGCAGGGAACCTGGCTGACCTACGTGGTCCAGGCCGACCACCTGTTCTCCGGCCAGTTCTACGTCGGCGGCTCAATGATCCAGAGTATCCAACTGGACTGGTACGACGAGCTGCTCACCGAACGCGTCAACACCTACTTGGCGCTGCTGCTGCGACGGCCGTTCATGGACGAAAAGATCGAGGCCGCACTGCTCACGGTTCTCGACCCGTCGGGCGCGACCAACGAGGAACTCGAGGTCGGCGACCTGAGTAGCATCAGCGGGCTGATCACCCCGCTGGTCTCCTTCAGCCTGACCCAAGACCTGCGCCTGAACACCGGCGCCAACCTGCTCTGGGGCGACGACGATACCCTCGAGGGCTACTTCCGCGAGAACTCCCAGGTCTTTGTCTCACTTAAGTACAGTTTCTAGTGAGGGAAAAATGAGCGAGCAGCAGATCACCGATCGCGATCGCAAGCTGGCCCAGGGTTGCGTGAATTGCCCGGTGTGCAACCGCGCGCGCACCAAACAGCGCGGTCTGGCCTACTGGTTCGTCAAGCGCATCGAGGGCGGCGTCTGCCCCCAATGCCAAGCATACGAGCGGGTCTACGGCCGCAAAGCCCACGAGCCGACGCCGGACTGAGATTCACGCTTCACGCCATCGCCCGCTGATATTCAGTACGTATATTATTTCCCTTGCGGGGCAATGGGCCCGGTGAATACTATCGAGATATATCGTAAGCGATCAACTGTCGGGGGTCGGCATGGGTCAATCGGCGGACGGGCACAAGACGCGATAAAGTAAAAACCGTAAAGCTCCGGGACTGATGCCCGGATCGCTGATCGTCGATCCGACCTGGGCTAAGCCCAGGCTGCGAATGATCGCCTTTGGTCCGGAACAATTGATCGAGCGCAACGAGGTTAGCCTCGAGAAGATCGTGCAGCAGCGCGGTAAATGGCCGGGGATTTTGAGCTTTATCCGCTGGCCATGGAGGATGTGGTCAACATCCCGCAACGCGCCAAGGTCGAGGACTTCGAGAGCAACTACTTCATGGTCACGCCGCTGATCCACATGCAGGCCCAGCCGGGCTACGAGCAGGTCAGCCTGTTTTTCGGCAAGGACTTCGTGATCTCATTTCACGAGCGCGAAAGCGCGTTCCTCGACCTGGTGCGCGAGCGAATTCGCAAGGGACAGGGGCGCAAGATCCACCTGGGCGGTTCGGACTACCTGGCCTACGCGCTGCTCGACACGGCGATCGACCACTACTTCCCGGCGTTGGACCATTACTCCGACCAGCTGGACGTGCTCGAACAGCAGATTGCCGATAAATCCGAACGCAGCCACAGCGCGCAGATCCACACGATAAAGGGCGAGCTGCTGGCCATACGTCGCTCGATCTGGCCGCTGCGTGAGGCGCTGAGCTCGCTGATGCGCGACGACAGCACGCTGGTGCAGGACGTCACCCGGCTCTACCTGCGCGACGCCTACGACCACATCGTGCAGATCATCGAGCTAATCGAGAGCAGCCGCGAAGTGGCGATGGGCCTGATGGATCTCTACCTGTCGATGGTCAGCAATCGGATGAACGAGGTGATGAAGTTGCTGACGATCATCGCCACGATCTTCATTCCGCTGTCGTTCATCGCCGGGCTTTACGGGATGAACTTCGACCCCGAGATCTCGCCGCTGAACATGCCCGAGCTTAGCTGGTACTGGGGCTACCCGTTCGCCCTAACTTTGATGGCGCTGATGACCGCGGCGATGGTGCTGTTCTTCTGGCGGCGCGGTTGGCTGTGTCGCGACCGGGACAAACCCACGCCAGGAGGTGGTGGGGAGTAAAGTAAAACTCGCGCAGTTCGCTGGTCGTGGCGCTACGACCATAGAGTTCCGCGAGCTTTGCACCGGCTCATAGCCGGCGCTGCTGCTAAAGCGTCGCGAATAGTATGGCTAGTCAGCGGGCGGCTGAACCATGTGTACTGTGAGCGTGGGGAAGGCAAAGTCGATCCCCTGCTCGCCGAACTGCTTGAACAACGCCAGGTTGATCGCCTGCTGGATATCCATATAGAGGTTGTAGTCGCGGTCGAGCACGGAATAGACCACCTCGAAGTTCAGCGACGAGTCGCCGTACTCCTTGAAATGCGCGCGGTCGAAACGCACTCGCTCCTGGGCCTCGATGATCGCGCGCACCAGCGTCGGGATCTGCTCTAGCTTGTGAAGGGGCGTGCTGTAGAGCACGCCGAAGCCGAACAACACTCGACGCTCGGCCATTCGCTTGTAGTTGCGGATGCGGCTTTGCAGCAGGTCGCCGTTGGAAAACACCAGTTGCTCGCCGCTGAGGCTGCGCACGCGGGTGGTCTTGAGCCCGATCTTCTCGACGTTGCCCATCAGCTCGTCGACGATGATGAAATCGCCGACCTCAAACGGCCGGTCGAGGATGATCGAGAACGAGGCGAACAGGTCGCCCAAAATGTTCTGCACGGCCAAACCGATGGCAATTCCGCCGACCCCCAGGCCCGCCACCAGGGTGGTGATGTTCACGCCCAGGTTGTCCAGGATCAGCAACGCCACCGCGCTCCAGACCGCGATTCGCGCCAGGAAGCTGATCACCGACAGGCCGGTGGCCGTGGTCTCGTCGCGCCCCTTGAGCATCAGCGAGCGTACGCCGCTGTTGACCAGCACCCCGCCCCAGAGGCCGAACTGAACGAAGACCATGATCATCGCCAGCGAGCCGACCAGGCCGCGGACCTTGGCCGGAATCACCAGCAGCGCGCAGGCGGCCCACAGCGCCACGAACAACAGCACCGCATAGTTGGTGCGTCGCACCATTTCCAGCGCCAGCTTCAGCGAGCGCGAGGGGCGTCGGGCCACGCGGCCCTCGAGCAGTCGCACGGTCAGCGGACGCAGCAGCCACAGCAGGCCCGTGCCCAGCAGCAGCACGGCCAGGGCCGCGACCCAGGCCAACAGCGTGTTGTCGAAAAATTCGATTTGCAGCATTTGCGTCATGGTTTACGAAGAATATCAGTCCGATGTCGGGTTGCCAAAAAAAACGAGCGGCCGCAGAAGCGACCGCCCGTGTTCGTTCAAAGGTTGTCGATCTTAGTTGTACAGGTAGTTCGTCGCGTTGACCTGGGCCTGCATTGCCTGCTCGAGCATCTGCGGAGCCATGGCCTCGACGTAGTCGAGGAAACGCGGGTCGGAGACGATCTGCGCGGCGGTATCGTAATCGATCTCGATCACCGCGGAGCGGCCGCTGTCGCAGCGCACGGTCACGGTGGAGGGATAGTAGATGATACCGATCAGCGCGCCGACCAGGCCGTTGATGAAGCTGATCTCGTCGTGGATCGTGGCGTTGCCCGAGGGGCAGATCTCTTTGATGTTGACGTTGGTGTCGCCGATGATTCCGAAGAACCAATGCTCGGTCCAGTTGTTCTCATAGACCAGCTTGCCGCCCGAAGCGCCGTTGCCCACAGAATATGTGTGCTTGTGGCAGCCGGCGAACGCGGCCATAACGAAGATCAGTACCAGGGAAATAATAGCGATTCTCTTCACAGCGTATCCTCCGTCAAAGTGTTTGCTTTCGTCTTGCGTCGGGCCGCGCATTGTTGCGCGTTGGCCCGAAAATCATGGCTTATGCCGCATCTTGCGATGAATAGAAATCACCATAGACCATCGATTATCAGCGTGCAAGGTCCAAACCGACACAACGCAATTCCTCTTGCGAACGCTCGATTTGAGGCAATCCGCACGACGGGCTATGCTGCCGATGTTACATACCAATCGCATCAGAGGAGACGCGGATGAACATTTTTAGGCTCGAGAAAATCAGCCATAACGCGATAAACGAGTTCGATCCGAGCCACACGGTGGTCTGCTGCGCGATCAGCCCGATCGAGGTCCATGGACCGCATCTGCCGGTGGGCCAGGACTGGTTCGAGGCCCAGGCGGTGCTCGATCGCACCCTGGATGCGGTCGCGCCGGGGCTGCCCGACTGGAACTTCCTGATCGCGCCGCCGCTGCCGATCGCCACGGACTGCGTGCCGGCCCTAGGCTCGATCAGCTACCCGCCGACCCTGGTGCGCGACGTGGCGTATCACAGCATGCTGCCGTTCGCCAAACGTGGATTCGCGCGCCTGGCGTTCTCCTCGTTCCACGGCGGCCCGCGCCACAACTGCGCTCTGGAGGACGCCTGCGAACGGCTGAATAAAAACTTCGACTGCGCCGCGATCTCGCTGTTCTCCGCGGTACTGGCGCGGATTCCCGAGGACGTCTTCTTCCAGGCTGTAGAACATACTAAGGGGCGCAAGATCACCCGCGAGCAGACGATCCAGGACCGTCACGCCGGGATGGTCGAGACCTCGCTGGGCCTGCACCTCTGGCCCGAGCTGGTGGACGAGGGCTGGCAGGACCTGCCCTCCAGCGTATCAGCGGGGCTCGATCCGGACGGCGAGCAAAGCGGATCGTTCCTGTTCTCCGAGCACGGCCGCCAAGGGCTGATCGACAGCACGCGCCGTAGGATCGCCACGGTGCGTCTGATCTTCGATGCGCTGAAGCACTTCAGCAACAACACCTACTTCGGCTATCCGGCCCTGGCATCGGCCAAACAAGGGGAGCAAATCCTCGAACACCTAATCGGCATTTGCGCCGAGCTGGTCGGGCAGTTCATCGAGCAGGGCAAAGGGCTCGACGGCCACTCGCCGCTGTGGAAGCTCAAGGACGTGCTGCTCAACCGGCCGGTGAACCACGTGGTCGAAGACTGGCTGCACATCTATTCAGATTAAGAAGCGCAGCAGCCCGTTCTGTTCGAGGATTCGCTGCATGGCGCTGTTCATCTCGTAGTTGGGGCAACGGTCGCATTGCGGCCCGCGTAGCGGCGTGCCGTCTAGCATTTCGATCGATCCTTGCTGCGCCATGCTGCGTGCGGCCAGCCGATAGCGGCAATACTGCTCGGAACGCCACAGCTCGTAGAACCCGGTCTGATGCAAATCGCCGACAATGCGCGGCATGCAGCAGAAGCTGACCCGTCCATCGGCCCACACGCGGCTGAAATACCAGCCGTTGAGGCACGGCCGCGTGTCGTACTCGCCCGCCGACCAGTCGCCGCTTTGCTCGCTGAGGCTCTCGAGCTGCTGTTCCAG
The DNA here is from genome assembly GCA_030765605.1 of Candidatus Alcyoniella australis. Lineage (NCBI taxonomy): Bacteria > Candidatus Lernaellota > Candidatus Lernaellaia > Candidatus Lernaellales > Candidatus Alcyoniellaceae > Candidatus Alcyoniella > Candidatus Alcyoniella australis. Next base: position 3,034 of record JAVCCG010000011.1, on the reverse strand, counting down.
GTTGTCCATCAAGTGCACACCGCCGTCTTGAGCAATGCGCAACGCCTGGGGCAGATCGCGGCGCAACAGCTCGATCTGCTGCGGCGCAAGCTTGAGCTCGGCGTTGTAGGGCTCGACCGCCATTAGTTGCAGCCGCAGAAAATCGACGCCCAACTCCGCGGCCTGCTCTGCGATTTCGATCAGCATCTCGGCGTTGGCCGCGCACAACACGTTGGCCGAGACCAGCTCCGGCTTGGCTGATCCGGCCTCGTCGCGAAGCTTTCGTACTTTTTCGATCCCGCGTACGATGCGCTGGAAATCGGCCTTTGGATCGGCGCAATCGTGCAGCCGGGCGTAGGTCGCTGCATCCGGGGCCGAGAGGCTGACGTAGAGCCGCCCCAGTCCGCCGCGCACCAGGGTCTGGGCACAGCGCTCAAGCGGCAGGCCGCCGCTGATCAACGTGGTGAACGCACCGCGCGCGGTGAGCGCCGCGAGGATCCGCCCGAGATCGGGGTGCAACAGCGGCTCGCCCTTGCCCGAGAGCACCACGTCGCCGGGCATGCCCAGGCGCTCCAGATCGCGCAACAGATCCTCGAACAAATCGATGTCGAGCAGCGCGTCCTTGGATCGGCCGTGCAGGCGGTAGGGATCGTCGCGTTGCGCGGAGAGCGGCGAGTGGAACCAGCAGTAGCGGCAGTCCGACGCGCAGCGGTTGGACAGGTCCAAATGCAGGGTGTACGGCCCGGCGTAGACCCCGCCGAGCACCGCGCCCAGTCCGCGCAACAGGTCCGCGCGATCAGTCCCCTGCTCCAGCCGCTGATCCACCACACGCGCCAGTTCGCACAGCTCACTATCCGGGCCGACGACATCCACGCCGTGCTCCGATCCGATCCGCTGCAACAGCTTGGCATGCTCCAACAGCGCCGCTCCGGGCAGCTTGGCGTCGAACAAATCAAGGCGCGGCACGTCAATGTCGCACAGCTTTGCCAGTTGCTCGGACGCCCCGTCGATTGAAGCCACGTTAAGCTCGATCTTCGGACTCGCGTCGCCCACGGGCTCGACCGCAATTTGATCATCCGATCCGCCCTGCGCAACCTGGGCGAAGTGGTCGTAGATCCCGCGCAGCGCCTCGGGTGTAGCGTGCTCGCCGCCGCGGGCCGCGGCCTGCTCCATCAGCTCGAGCATGCCCAGGGTCATCTCGGGCAGCGACTGGGCCAGGCGCTGGATTCCGAGGTTCATCCCCAGGTTGTCGCAGATACGGTAGCAGCCGGGCAGTGCAAAATTGATGTCGTGGCCGATCTTGGCCAGGTAGGGATTGGTGTAATCGAGCTTAAGCGTGTTGCGGCGAAAATCGTCCTGGCCCTCGCCGTACCAGGCCTGCCAGAACGGCCGCTGCGCGGTCTCGCCCACGGGAATCCGGTGGCTCTTGAGGCAGGAGTGGACCTGACCGGTGGTGGTGATCCGCGCGTAGAACCAGCCGCTGTAGCAGGGGATCGTGTCGATGCGGCCGTTGTCGTAGACGCCTTTTTCCACGTCCACGTTGCTCAGCCGCTGTAGCAGCAGCGCGTCGTTGATCTCGAGCCCGGGCGGCCGGTCGAGGTGCTCCAGGGTGCGCTTGACCTCGGCGATCTGCTGCTGTGTGAGAATCAGGTGACCGGTGCGGCCGGGGATCGGATCGAAGACCGCGAAGTCGATCTCCTCGGCCCCCAGGTCGCGGGCCGAATGCACCATCTCTTCCAATTCGTGGGCGTTGATCGAGCACAGCACGTCGTAGATCTTGACCCGCGGCAGGCGCGCTTTGCCCGCCTGCTTGGCGTCCTTGAGCGCGATCAAGGTGTTGCAAATGCGCTTGAAGGTGTCGGCCGATTTGTTGGGATGGATTCGCGCGTAGGTGGTGGACGTCCCGGCCCAGAGGCTGACGATCAGCAGGTCCAGCTCAAGCTTTGCAAGCGCGAAGAGTGTTGATTCGTCGGCCAGGGTAAAGTTTGTGTTGAGCACGACCTCGAATCCGCGCGTCTTGGCCTGACGCACGACCTCGATCAGGTCCGGGTGGCACAGCGGTTCCCCGCCGCCGCCAAGGAAAATCTGTTCGACCTGCATTTCGCGTAGCTGGTCGAGCAGGTCAACGACACTTTCCAGCGGCAACGAGCCCTTGTCCAGACCATCGTAATCGTCGGTGGAATGCAGAAACGGGCTACGCGCCCAGCAGCCGATGCAGTTGTTGTTGCACTGATCGGTGAGGTCGATCTGCACGGTGCGCGGGCCGATCAATGCGCGGTCGCCCAGGCGCACGCCGGTGAGGCGCAATGCGTCGGCGAAGCTCAGGCCCAGGGCCTTTGGCGCCTCGTCCATGGCGCGCGGCGTCAGCGCCCGCTGACCGCCAGGAGTTTGAAGCGCAACGGCGGCGCAGCGCTGGATCCGTACCAGATCGCCTGGTCGCCCAGCGCCTCGATGTCGGCCAGCATCTGCAGCATGTTGCCGGCCATGGTCACTTCCTGCACCGGCTGGGTCAGCTTGCCGTTCTCGATCAAGGCGCCGCGCGCGCCGCGGCTGTAATCGCCGTTGATCGTGCTCGCCCGTCCGCCCATCAGCCGCGTGACGTACAGCCCGCGTTCGACGTTGCTGAAGATTTCGGCGTTGGGCGTGGTTCCGGGCTGCAACACCAGCTGGTGCGCGGACACGCCGGGCAGACTGGAGTAGCCGCGTCGCGCATTGGCCGTGGTCGCGGTGCCGGCCTTGCGCGCGGTGTAGCAATCGTAGAGGAACATTTTGAGCACGCCGGATTCGAAAAGTACGTTGCGCCGCGTGGCCACGCCCTCGCCGTCGAACTGCTCCGAGCCGGTGCGGCGCGCCAGGGTCGGATCGTCGACCAGCGTGAACAGCGGAGCAGCGACCTGCTGCCCCAGCTTGTCGCCCAAGAAGCTCGATCCCTTGAATACTTCGTCGCCGTCCAGCGCGCCGACCACGTCGTGGGCAAAGCGCGCCGCGACCTCCGGGCTGAAAATCACCGGCATCTCGCCCGAGTCGATCTTGTCCGCGCCCAGCCGCGAGAGCG
>JAVCCG010000010.1 GCA_030765605.1 Candidatus Alcyoniella australis | reverse complement strand
GCTTGAGCGCCATGGGAAAACCGATGCGGTCCAGCTGCCAGGCCACCAGCAGCGTGCCCAGGCCGAAGGCTCCCATGCGAAACGAGTGGTAGACCGCCAGCCGCCAGCCCTCGCTGCCCGAACGGTTAGTGCGGTAGATCAACGCGTCGAGGCTAATGCGAAACAGGTTTACGCCCACGCCGAAGATCACGAACGCCGCGACGAACAGGCTGAAGCTTTGGGTCTCGCTCAGGGCCAATGCGGCCACGGCCACCAGCAGCACCGATACGCTGACCAGCACACGCGAGCGACGACGATCGTTGCCCAAACCAAAGGGCACCGCGCCGACCAATGCGCTGATGTTGAACGCGCCGAAGACCACACCGATTTGCAGGCCGGAGTAGTGCAGGCTCTCGTCGAGATACAGCGGCAACAGGAACAGCACAAAGGCCGAAAACAAATTGGCCAGGCTGATCAACAGCAGGGGCAGCCCCCACTGTTCCATGCGGCCGGCCGGCAGCTGTTGTGCGTCGATGTTTTGCATATTGGGCCCGCCCGCGGGCGAAGCGTCTATCCTGGAAAAAGTGGCGGAGAGAGAGGGATTCGAACCCTCGGTACACGGTTAGGCGTACACTCGCTTAGCAGGCGAGCACCTTCGGCCTCTCGGTCATCTCTCCGCTGTTACCAGCGCGGAGCGTAAGTGTAAACAGCAGCGAGCGTCAATTCAACCCACTTTCACTTTTACTAATCACGATCAAAGCCCGGCAGCTCAGTCTGTTGGCGTAAGCAGTTCCGCGCCCACGCGCCCAACCAGCGCGTCGGGAACGCGCACCGATCCGTCGGCGAGCTGATAGTTCTCCAAAATCGCCACCAGGGTGCGGCCCACGGCCAGGCCCGAGCCGTTGAGCGTGTGCACGAAGCCCGCGCGCTTGCCCTGGCCCTTGGCGTCGATGCGGATGTTGGCACGCCGCGCCTGGAAGTCCAGGAAGTTCGAGCACGAGCTGATCTCGCGATAGCGCCCCTGGCTGGGGACCCAGACCTCGATGTCGTAGCACTTGGCAGCGGAGAACCCCAGGTCGCCCGAACAGAGGCTGACCACGCGGTAGGGCAGCTCGAGCTGTTGCAGCACCTGCTCGGCGTGGCCCACCAGCTGCTCGTGCGCCTCCCACGAGCGCTCCGGGTCGGTGAACCACACCAGCTCGACCTTGTCGAACTGATGCTGGCGGATCAGCCCGCGCGTGTCCTGGCCGTAGGAGCCGGCCTCGGACCGAAAGCAGGGCGTGAACGCGCAGTACTTAAGCGGCAACTTGGCCGGGTCGAGGCGCTCGTCGCGGTGCAGGTTGGTCACCGGCACCTCGGCCGTGGGGATCAGGTAGTAGCCGTCGGTGGTCTTGAATAAATCCTGCTCGAACTTGGGAAGCTGGCCGGTGGCGGTCATCGATTCGGCATTGACCATGAACGGCGGCAGCACCTCGGTGTAGCCGTGCTGCGTGGTGTGCAGCTCGATCATGAAGTCGATCAGCGCGCGCTCAAGGCGCGCGGCCGCGCCCCACAGCACGCAGAAACGCGCGCCCGAGATTTTTGCCGCGCGGCTGAAGTCGAGAATGCCCAGGCCCTCGCCCAGGCTGACGTGGTCGCGCGGCTCGAAATCAAACGCTTGCGGCTCGCCCCAGGTGCGGATCAGCTCGTTCTGACTCTCGTCGCGACCGATGGGTACCGACTGGTCGGGCAGGTTGGGGATCGAGAGCATGATCTGGCGCAGCTCGCCGTCCAGCTCAGCCACGCCTGGCTCCAACTCTTTGATCTTGGTCGCTATTTCCTTCATGCGGCCCATGATCTCCGAGGCGTCCTCGCCCGCTTGTCGCGCCTTGCCGATCTGCTTGCTGGCCTGATTGCGCTGGTGCTGAAGCTGCTCGAGCTCGACGATCCGCTCCCGCCGCTGCGAGTCGATCTGCTCGAAGCGTTCCAGGTCCTGCAATGCGTCGGTCGCGTTGCGGCCTTGGCAGGCGTTGCGTACGGTCTCGATGTTGTCGCGCACAAAACGGATGTCCAGCATCTCTTCTCTCCGGTTGAACAGCCGCACTTTTAGCATCGTCGCGAGTGCGGCGTCAACGCGCGCGCACTTTGTGTTTAACTTTCCGCCGTGTAAGCTTGTCTAAACCATGTGTCAGTGATCACGATGACCAAGCTGCCCGACCTAACCGATGCTGTGGCGCGCGCTCAGGCGGGCGAACACGAGGCGTTCGAGCAAATCGTCAGGGATTACACCGCGTTTGTTTATCGCACCGCCCTTTCGGTCACCAAGGATCCGGCTGAGGCCGACGAGGTAGTACAGAGCACCTTCGTGCGGGTCTATCGCAAGCTGCACACGTTCTCGGGCCGCTCGGCGTTTAGCACCTGGCTCTATCGCATCACGGTCAACCAGGCGCGCAACCGGCTGCGCGACCGCGCGCGGCACCAGGGAATGGAGCTGGACAAAGCACGGTTAAGCGTGGAGGACCACACGGCCGAACAGCTCGACCACGACCGCCGACGCCGGATGCTCTATCAGGCGCTGGACGAGCTTCCCGAGATTCAGGGCCAAGTCGCGCGGCTGCGGCTGGCCGAGGAGCTGCCCTTCGCGCAGATCGGCGAGGCCCTGGGCATAACGCAGAACGCGGCCAAGGTGAATTTTCATCACGCCGTGCGTAAGTTGAAAGAGAGGTTGGCGCAATGAAACCCCAATGCGAGTGGATCGAGCCGCTGCTCGACCTGCTGGCCGCCGGCGCCGAGCAGGAGCTGACCGAGGCTGAGAGCCGGGCCGTGCATCAGCACCTGGAGCAGTGCGCCGTGTGCCGCGAACAACTCGAAGCCCAGCGCGCGCTGCTTGGCGACTGGGGCAAAATACTGCGCAACGATCCGAGCCCCAACCATCGCGTGGAGCTAACGACCAGGGTAATCGAGCAGGCGCAGTCCGCGCCGTGGTGGCAATTAGCCTGGGAGCGTTTCGGGACGCGCACCCTGGTTCCGGCGGCCGCGCTGATCGTGGCCGCGCTGATCATCGGACTGATCAGCTTCGAACCGACCCAGCCCGCGTTGCAGCAAACAGCGCAGTCCGACCAGCCGCAGCAGGCTGCACAGTCAGACGAGCTCGACGCACTCAACGCCCTGGACGTCGAGCAGTTGCAGCTGGTGACGATCGACGAGCTGGACGATACGCAGGTGGCACAGCTGGACGACCTGCTGGCCCAGCAGATCAGCGAGGACCTCGATTCGACGCAGATCGATCAGCTGAGCATCGCCGAGGCAGGGGATATACAGTTGCTCTACGACCTGGACGACGAACAAATCGAGATGCTCATCGAGCGACTCAACTCGTATACAATCGACAGCACCCTGGGGGGATAGACCTATGAAATGGCTGCATGGATTAACGGCGATCGCGTTAATGCTGATCCTGGCCGCGCCGTGCATGGCCGCGCCCGGACAACGGCGCGGGGGCGGACAGGAAAAGCAGCTTGAAGAGCGGATCCAGTCGATCCGCATCTGGAAGATAACCGAGTTCCTCGAGCTCGATACCGAGCTCTCGGCCAAACTGTTCCCGGTGATGCAGCAATACGAGGACCAGATCAACGAGCTGCTGCGCGAGCAGCGCCAGATTCGACACGGGCTGGCGACCGCGATCAGCCAGGACAAGCCGCTGACCGCCGAGGAGCTGAACAAGCTGATCGATCGCTCGTCCCAGATCGATCACAAGATCATCGACCTGCATCACGAGGAATACGTCGCGGTCGCCAAGGTGCTCGACACAGAGCGAATGATGAAGTTCATTGCGTTCGAAATCCGCTTCCAGGAGGAGATCCAAAAGATCATCTACGATATCAAGCACAGCGACCGTCCGGCGCGCGGTATGGGCAATCGCACGCCCATGCGCTGATTTTCCGTCGGCGGCGTTGAACTCGTCGCTTGATTTCCCCTTCCGCGGGCCTTACAACGGGCTGGCATGCGCGTCCTGCTGGTAAAACCCCGCGAGCTCTCAGACTCGATCCAACCCAACCTCGGCCTGGGCTTTCTCGCCGCGGCCCTGAGCGAACGCCACCAGGTCGAACTGTTCGACGCGATCCGCCTGCACGCCAAGCCCGCGCGGCTGGCAAGCAAGATCGAGTCGTTTCGGCCCAAGCTGATCGGCTTCCAGGTCAACACCTACGGCCGCCGCCTGGACTTACCCTATATCCAGACCGCGCGTAACGCTGCTCCGAACGCGACGATCGTGCTCGGCGGCGCAGACCCCAGCGCCGACCCGGCGGGCGCCTGGGAATTCTACGGCGACTTGGTCGACTGGATGATCCGCGGCGAGGCGGAGAACGCCCTGCCCGCGCTGATCGAGCTGATCGCAAACAACAGCAGCGACTACGCCTCGGTGGCCGGGCTGGTGCGCCGCACTGATGCGGGAATCGAGTCCAATCCGCTGGACCGCGTGGACCTGGCGCAGGTGCCGCTGCCGCGCTGGGATCTGCTGCGACCCGACCTGGCGCCCCCCGCGCCCCAGGGAGCGTTCTACCGCGCAACCCCGCTGGCGCCGATCTCGATCAGCCGCGGCTGCCCGCACCCCTGCACCTTCTGCGGAGCCTCGGCGATCTCGGGCCGCCGCGTGCGCTACCGCCCGTTGGAGAGCGTGATCGAGGAGATCGAGCTGCTGCGGCGCGACTACGGGATCAACGAGATCCACGTGGTGGACGACAACTTCACCCACGACGGCGATTACGTGCGCGCCTTTTGCGAACGGATCCTGGCCGGTCCGCGCCTGTGGTGGCTGTGCCCCAACGGCCTGCGGATCGACACCCTCGACCGCGAGCTGGTGCGGCTGATGTTTCGCGCGGGCTGCTACTCGATGAACCTCGGGATCGAATCCGGCTCAAACCGAATGCTGAGCCTGATCCGCAAGAACCTGACCGTGGAGCAGGTGCGCAGCACCGCGCAAATGCTGCACGAGGAGGGATTTCTGCTGCGCGGCTTCTTCCTCTACGGCTTCCCCACCGAGACGCGGCAGGAGCGTCGACAGTCGCTGAAGCTGGCAATGGAGCTGCCGCTGGCCGTGGGGCACTTCATGCTGTTCCACCCCTTCCCCGGCACCTCGGCCTACGAGGCTCTGGAGTGCGGCGACTACGCGGGAACCTGGCGGCGCGACGCGCCGACCCTGGCCGAGGTGGCGTTCGTGCCCGAGGGGACCACCGCGAGTAGATTAAAGAACGAACAGCGCTGGGCCCTGCTGCGCTTCCACGCGCGGCCGCGGGTGATCATCGAGATCCTGCGCAACGTGCGCGGGCCGCGGCACCTGGTCTATCTGCTGCTGCGCATCATGCGTTGGCTGGTGGGCGTCTGATGCGGGTAGCGCTGATCCAGCCCGCCGAACGCCGGATGATCGGCGCCAACCTGCCGCGCGAGGTCGAACGCATCCGCGGGATCAATCCTCCGATCGGACTGATGTACGTGGCCGCCGCAGTGCGTCAGGCCGGGCACGAGGTGCTGATCATCGACGCCGCATTGGACAACCTGCGGCCCGACCAGATCGGCGCGCGTCTGCAACAGTGGCATCCGGACCTGGTGGGCGTAACCGCGGTCTCGTTCAGCATGCCCGACGCCCTGGACGCCGCGGCCGCGGCGCGCGCTGCCGTGCCCCACGCGCCGGTGGTGATGGGCGGGCTCCAACCCTTCCTCTATCCGCGTGAGACCATCGCCCTCGAGCCGCTGGACATGCTGCTGATCGGCGAGGGCGAGACCACGCTGCCCGCGCTGCTCGAACGGCTGTCGGGCAACGGGAAAATCGACGACGCGCCGGGCCTGGTGCGCCAAGTCGATGGACGGATCGAGACCAACCCGATGCCGCCGCGCATCGAGCAGCTGGACTCGATTCCGCGACCGGCGCGCGACCTGGTGGACACCGCGCGCTACGGCTCGCTGATCACCGACCTGCGACCGCTGTCGATTATAATCACCAGCCGCGGTTGCCCTTTCCGCTGCGCATTCTGCTCGCGCTCGATCACGGGCAAACGCTTCCGCGCGCACTCGGCCGAGTATGTGATCGAGGAGCTGCGCGAGTGCGTGGCGATGGGCATTCGCTACCTGCTGATCTACGACGAAGTGTTCACCATCGACCGCGAGCGCGTTTTGCAAATCTGCGACGGGATGGTCCGCGAGCGGCTGCCGTTGCGCTTCACCGCGCGTGCCACGGTGCAGACCGTGGATCACGAGCTGCTGCTGGCGCTCAAGGCCGCGGGGTGCGACATGATCACCTACGGGGTCGAGGCCTCGGACCCAGACGTGCTGCGCACGTTGGGCAAGCCCTACACCCTCGAGCAAGTGCGCGAGACCTTCGCCCTCACACGCGAGGTCGGGCTGCCGCATCTGGCGTACTTCATGCTCGGCAATCCCGGCGAGACCGAGGGCCACGTGCGCCGAAGCATCTCCCTGGCCCGCGAACTCAACCCCGACATGGTGCATACCGCAATCTACATCCCCTACCCCGCGACCAAGATCTACGAACGGGCGCTGGCCCAGGGCGTGATCAGCGAGGATTACTGGCAACGCTTCGCAGCAAATCCGCGACCCGATTTCGATCCGCCGGCCTGGCCCGGGGCGATCACCCGCCGTCGGCTCGAGGCGCTGCTGCGACGCTTCAACCGCCAGTTCTACTTGCGGCCCGGCGTTGTACTGCGACGGCTAATCCGCAGCCGCGGACGCGGCCTGTGGGCCGACATCAAACGCGCCCTGGTGCTGCTACCGCGACTCGGACGCAACGGGGGGTGAGGGGTAATATTGTTTTTCAACAATATTGGGTAGGCGCGAGACTTGCCCCCGACTAAAAGTCGGCTACGCGGGGTGGGGCGTTGCTCAATGATTATCGTGCTGCGCGAGTCTTGTGGCGGCTCCAAGCCGCCGCGAGTTTTGTGCCCGGCTCAAAGCCGGGTCAGCCGTAGCCCTTGCCGAAGTCGTCGACTCCGAGCACGGGCGAGTCCGGCTCGTTGAGCCGCACGTCGCGCACCAGGCCGAAGAACAGCGTGTGGTCTCCAGGCACGAACGTTTTAACTATTTCGCACTCAATGCTCGCAACGCTGTCGCGCAGCAGCGGCGCACCGATGCTTCCGCGCTCGAGCTCCAGCCCGTCGAACTTGTGGCTGCGCTGCTCGCCCTTGAGTTTAAAGCGCGGCACCAGCGCGGCCTGCTCGGGCTTGAGCAGGTTCAGCGCAAAGCTTCCGGCCGATTCGAGCATCTGGTGGGTGTAGCGGCTGGAGTGGACCGCGATCATCACCAGCGGCGGGTCGAAGCTCACCTGGCTGACCCAGCTTACGGGCATGCCGTTGACTTCGCCGCCCTCCTCCACGGTCAGGATGTACAGCCCGTAGTGCAGCTTGGCCAGGGCGTCGCGTAGGATTGAGGCGTCCGGAACGTCGTTATTGGCATCGCTCATAGCTTCCCCCTTTTAATATCCAATCGTCATTAAACCCTCGCGGCGCGCGGGTCTTTATGATCTTCGACAGGTCGCGCTATTGCGCGGCACCCTGGGGGTCGAGCCGATCGCGCAGTCCGTCGCCGAGGAAGTTGAACGCCAGCACGGTCAGGGCGATGGCTAGACCGGGGAACGTCGCCAAATGCGGCGCCTTGCGCAGTTGCTCCGCGCCCTCGGAAATCATCGCGCCCCACGAGGGCATGTCCTGGGGGCCCAGCCCGAGGAAACTCAGCGAGCTCTCGGCGAGCACCGCCCCGGCAATGCCGAACGAGGCCTGGACGATCACCGGCGCGAGCACCACCGGCGCCACGTGCCGCCAGAGCACGCGCGACTCGGGCACGCCCGTGGCGCGGGCCGCGATCACGAAGTCGCGCTCGCGCACGGCCATCACCTGGCCGCGCACCAGCCGCGCGTAGCCCACCCAGCCCAAAGCCGAGAGCGCGATGATCACGTTGGTTACGCTGGGCCCGAGAATCCCGGCGATGGCGATGGCCAGCAAGATGCCGGGAAAGGCCATCAGCACGTCGACCAAGCGCATCAGCGCGCCGTCGAACACTCCGCCGAGGAACCCGGCCAACCCGCCGAGCAGCGAACCGACCAGCGCGCTGACCAGCACCACGATCAGGCCCACTGCCAGACTGACCCGCGCGCCGATCAGCACCCGCGCCAGCACGTCGCGTCCCAGCTTGTCCTGCCCCAACAGGTGCGTGCGGCTTGGCGCGCTCAGGCGCTGGCCGAGCTCGAGCTGTTCGGGATCGGCGCGGACCAGCAGCGGTCCGAGCAGCGCGGCCGCAATCAGCAGCAGCACCAACCCCAGGCCGATCCAGGCGCGCACGGTCATCGCGACTCTCCGCGAACCCCGAGCCTGATGCGCGGATCGGCTATTGCGTAGGCCAGGTCGGTAAGCAGGTTGACGCCGACGAACACGAAGGCGAAGAGCAGCACGCAGCCCTGGACCACCGGGTAGTCGCGGCGGTTGAGCGCACTGATGAACTCGGTGCCCAGCCCGGGCCAGGCAAAGACGTTCTCGGTAATCACCGCGCCGGAGAGCAGCGCGCCGAACTGCAATCCGATTACGGTCAGGATCGGAATCGCCGCGTTGCGCATCACGTGCTTGAGCATTACCAGCCACTCGGGCATGCCCCGCGCGCGCGCCGCGATCACGTAGTCCTCGCCGATCACCTCGAGCACTGCGC
>JAVCCG010000009.1 GCA_030765605.1 Candidatus Alcyoniella australis | reverse complement strand
GGAACCCAGCTGGGCCTGCTCACGGCGCTCAACGGCCTGGCCCCGGGCCGGGTGCACAGCGTGGCGGCCCTGGGGCAGCGGCTGTTCGTGGCCTCGGACAGCGGACTATCGATCCTTGAGCACGGCGATCTCAATCGGCTGCTGTTCGACGATCCGGCCCTGGGCCGGGCAGTGTGCCTGGCCGTGAACCAGAGCGCGCCGGACGAGATGCTGTGGGTCGCGTGCGACGGCCGGGTGCTGGCCTGGAGCCCGGCGGGAGTCGAGCTGCGCGTTGATTCCGCGGCGTCCGCTCCGCGCGCGCTGCTGCCGGGCGGATCGCCGACCATGCTGGCCACGGCCCGCGAGGGGCTGCTCGGGCTGGTCCGCGGAGAATGGAAAACGATCCAGACCGGCCAGGGACGCGGCGGCGACGAGGTCAACGCCCTGGTGCGGCACGAGGACGCGCTGTACGCGGCCACGGCCCGCGGCCTGTTGCGCATCGACGATCACGGGCCGCAGTTGGTAATCGGCGAGCGCTTCATCACCGACGTTGTGCTCTGGGACGGCGGGATCTACGCGTCCACGGTTTCCGGCGAGCTGTTCCGCGTGGGCGAGCCGCTTCCGCTGTGCCGTATCGAGGGTTCGATCCGTTGCCTGACGCCGTGGGTCCACGGCCTGCTGATCGGCGGCGATAACGGGATCCATTTGCTCGACGCCGAGGGTCGGCTGCGCCCCTTTGCCCTGGTCGACGAGGCGCGCGCGCCCGCGGAAAACCACGTGACCGCCCTGGCGCAGCTCGGCGGCGGCCGGGTGCTGGTCGGCGGGTTCGACCACGGAGTGAGTCTGCTGGACCTCGGCGGCGTTGAGGGCGCGCCGAGCTTCAGCCCCTTTGGCCCGCAACAGATCAACGGCGTCAACCGGATTGCCGTGGCGGCGGAGGGCTCGTACTGCTGGGTCGCGGCCACGGACGGCGCGTATCAGCTCGATGCCGAGGGCCAAGTGGTGCGTCGATTGACCTCGGAGCAGGGGCTTATCCATGATAACGTCGCCGACGTGCTGATCTCGAACGCTCGGGACGGAGGCGCGCCGAGCATCGACTTCGCCACGGCCGCGGGGCTTTCAAGGCTCGATGGAGGGAGCATCCGCTCGATCTACCATTTCCACGGGCTATGCAATAATCACGTCTACAGCCTCGCGCCGTACGCCGGCGGAGTGCTCGTCGGGACCCTGGGCGGGCTCAACCAGGTGCGCGGGATGCGCGTTGAGCGCACCTATCGCCGCGAGGACGGCGGGCTGCGCGCGGCCTGGATCACCTCCCTGCTGGCGCTGGAGCGTGGCGTGCTGGTCGGGACTTACGGCGGCGGGCTGAGCCTTTACGACGAGCAGGGCTGCACGCCTCTGGCCCAGGAGTTCGCCGACGTCGAGATCAACTTCAACGCTTTGGCGCAGGCAGGCGGCCTGCTGCTGGCCGGCACGCTCGATCGCGGCCTGCTGGTCGGAAAGGAGAACGGTGGATGGCGCTCGTTGACCCACGGACTTCCATCGACGAACGTGTTCGCCGTATTGCCCCTTGGCCAGCGGCTGCTGCTGGGAACCGACGCCGGGCTGCTGCTGCTGCCCTTGCGCGATTTGGAGCGGGAGTTCGAGCAGTGAGCGCGCGGATTGCCCTGGCACTGCTGACGCTGATCGTGCTGCTGCCCTGCGCGGCGATGGCCGATGCCGGAGTGCTCGCGCCCTACGGCAAATCGTACGACCCGCAGGTGCTGCGCCTGGAGCGGATGGAAGTGCGGATCGACGTGGACAACCAGTTGGCGCACGTCTGGGTGCTGCAGATTTTCCGCAACGGCACGGCGCGCAACCTCGAGGGCCAGTACAGCTTCATCATCCCCCAGGACGCGGCGATCAGCGCCTTTGCCATCTGGGACGACGGCGTGCGCATCCCCGGCGTGATCCTCGAGAAGCAGCGTGCGCGACGGATCTACGAACAGATCGTCGATAGCCAACGCGACCCGGGACTGTTCGAGAGCATGGACGATCCCTCGATGGTCAACGAGTTTTCCTGCCGCGTGTTTCCGATCCCGGCCTACGGCACCAAGCGCATCGAGCTGGAGTACACGCAGCTGATCGAGGTTGACGGCGGAGTGAGCACGCTGCTGTTTCCGTTCAAGCCCACGCTCTATGGCGAGCAGTCGGTCGATGATCTGGTCGTGGAAATCAGCATCGAGAGCAACCTTGCGCTCTCCGCGGTCGAGCAGCGTTCGCAAAGCTTCCCGCTCGAGGTCGACGCGGCCGAGCCCGGACGCTATCGCGCGCGAATCGCGGTCGAGGATTTCGATCTAAACGAGGATCTGGTGCTGCAGTACGGGTTCGCCGCACAGGGTTCGGCCCTGGACGTGCTGGCGTTCCGCGATGTGGAATCGGTCTACCGCGACGTCAGCCCGGTCAACGGCCTGAACTATCGCGACGAGTACGGCTACCTCTACGCCCGGGCCTACCTCGATTTCGGCGGGCAGCGGCAGGAAGCGGGCACGGCCGCGGGACCGCGCCACGTGGTGCTGTTGTTCGACACCTCGCTCTCGATGCAGTGGGACAAGATCGAGCGCGCCCTGGAAATTCTCGAACTGCTGCTGACCCGGCTGCGCCCCGAGGATACATTTAGATTGGTTTGCTTCAACTCCGGCCAATACGTGTTTGACGAGTCGGCCGGACCGCTGATCGCTGATGACGATGCCGCAACGCGCGCCCTGGAGTTCGTGCGCACGCTGCCGATGGCCGGCGGAACCGATCTGCGAGCCGCCCTGGAGCGCGGATTGGAGCTGCGCGATCCGCAAAAACCCAACGCGCTGATCCTGATCACGGACGGCCAACCCACGTTGCGCGAGCTGCGGGCGCGGGAGCTGATCGACTGGTACAACGAGCACAACCTGGCCGCGGGCCGGGTGCGCACCTTTGCTTTGGGCGTGGGCGACGACACCAACGGCGCGCTACTGGAGAATTTGGTGCGCGCCTCGGACGGCGCGTTTACCTGGGTGATGAACAACGAGACCGTGACCTACAAGGCCGAGCGTCTGGCGCAGAAGCTCGACGAGGCGGTGATCAACGACATCGTGCTCGAGCTGGACGATGAGGATAACCTGGTCGACCTCTACCCCCAGGGCCCGCTCAAGGCTTTCGACCGCTCGCTGGTGACCTTCGTGGGCCGCTACCGCCGACCGGGTAAGGCGCGAGTTACGCTCAACGCCCGTTTCGAGGGGCGCGAGCGCAACGTCGAGGTCCAGGCCCAGCTGCCCGAGCACGACGTGTCCCATCCGGGGATCCGGCGGTTGTGGGCCAAGGCGCGGGTCGATTACCTGCTCGAGCGCATCCGCCTCGACGGCGAGGACGAGGCGCTGGTGCAGGAGGTGATCGACCTGTCCAAGCAGTTTACGTTCATCACGCCCTACACCAGCTTTCTCGCCGCGCCGCGCAGCCTGCTGCGTCCGCGGGTGATCAAGCCCGGCGATCCGCTGCTGCGCGTGCACACCGACGAGGCGATCGTCGAGGTGGTGGCGAGCTTCCCCTTCGGCCTGGTCAAGCTGATGGCCCAGGTCGAGCCGGGAGTTTGGCAGACGCGTTTCCTCGCGCCGGCGACCATGACCGACGGCCGCTACGTCTGCCGGTTGTATTTGCGCGACGTCGAGGGCAACCAGTACGTGGAGGACAAGAGCTTCGTCATCGACAGCCGACCGCCGCAAATCGAATTGGTCGATCCCGGACCGCTGCGGCCCGGCGAACTGGTGCGGCTGGCAGTACGCGCGGACCGCGATACGCGACGCCTCACCGCGCGCTTTCCCGGCTCGCCGACAGTTCGGCTCGAGTGGGACTCCGAGGCGCTGGCCTGCATCGGCGCGCTCAAAATTCCGGCCGACGCGCCGCGCGGCCCGGCGATTCTCGAGCTGTTCGCCGAGGACTTCGCCCACAACACCACAAGCATTCAAGCCACGCTGGAGGTGCGCTGATGAGCGCCAAGCTCCGCGGTTCCTCGGCGCTGCTCTCGCTGATCGTCGCCGTGCTGTGCCTGGCCGCGGTGGTCGTTGCGCTGCTGGTGCAGCCGGAGAATATCGACAAACGCCGTTTGCAGCAGATCGTGCTCGGCGACGGGCGGATCAACCCGTCGCAGCGAATCAGCTCGGTGCCCGACAACCTCAAAATCAGCGGGATCTACAACGCGCCGCTGGCCGAGCTGAGCATCCAGCCGCCGCAGATCAGCGACGCAGAATTTGGCGGCGACGACCCGCTCTACGGCGAGCTGAACCTGGGCGGACTCACGGTCTACATGCGGCGTACGCCCGCGCAGATCGCAGCGCGCATCAAGCCGCGGAAGGCCGACGCCGAGCAGATGCTGCTGCTGGCCGGGTCCCTGTGCCGGATCGGCGAGCAGCCGCAGGCCAATCGCGTAATGCGCGACTATGCCCAGCGTCACGAGGATGATCCGGACGCCTGGCGCACCCTTGCCGACTACTTTGGCCGACGCGCGCTGCTTCAAGATCGCGTCAAGGCCCTGGGCCGCCAGTATGAACTGCTGGTCGAGCGCTACGGCAAGGCGACCCTCGATTTTGAACGCGAGCAGCTCAAGACGCAGGTGTTGCAGGTCAACGCCGAGATCATCGGCGAGCTGCGCCGCGGCCTGCTCGAAAGCGACCTGACGCCATACCGGCTGCGGGTGCTCGATGTGTTTCCCGACGACTGGGAGCTGTTCTCCCAATATATGGACGAGCTGCGCAACGCGGACGATCCGTACCAGATGCTGCGCGCGGTGGGACGCTACGGCGATCGGTTCGAGCAGAGCGAGCTCGAGCTGCTCGAGTACCGCGCCTGGGCCTATGAGAGCCTGGGCGAGTTGCAGCAGGCGCGCGAGGCCTTTGAGCGGGCCGGCACGCCGCTGAGCGCGGAGCGCGAGCCGTTGTTCGAGCGCTACTTGCGTTGGTTGGCCGAGCACGGCGAACTGGACGGCTACCGCCGCGAGCTCGAGCAACAGCTCGACCGGCGTTTCGATTTGCAGGCCCTGTGGAAACTGGTGCTGCTGCGCGAGTACAGCGGATTGTGGCGCGGCATGGACCGGCTGGTCCAGGACCAGGCTCAGCGACTCAAGGACTCATCCCCCAAGGCTCAAGAGCTGTTCGACTTCGCGCGACTGTGCTCGCGCGCCGGGCTGCACGAGCGCGCGCAGCTCTATTTCTACAACGTGACCCTGGCGGCCCAGGGCGAGCTGTTGCAAAGCGCCGAGGCCCAGCTGGCGCACTCGCTGGTGCTGACCAACCGTGCGGCGGCGCTGCCCGGGGGCAACGGCGCGGGCGCGTTGGTCGCAGCGCCGTTCATCAGCGCACGGCCGGGGATCAGCGGCGGGCTGCTGAGCCTGGGGCTGAACAGCCAGAACGTGCGCGGCGCGTTGCGTTCCTTTGGCAGCGTGGGCGACACCGCGTCCAATCGCGAGCTGGCCCTGGGGCTGATCGAACGCGCGCTGGCGCGCGATCCGCAGTCCCAGCAGGCATCGAAGCTCACGCGCGATGCGGTGGTCGTGTTGCGCGACCTGGGTCTGTACAATCGCGCTCTTACGCAGCTCGAGAAGTTCGTCGAGCAAAATCCCCAACACGCGGAGCTGCCGCAGATGCTGCAGCTCAAGATCGAGGTGGCGCGCGCCGCCGATGACACCGACCAAGAATTAAATACCTACAAGCAACTGCTCGAGCTGTACGACGAACGCGGATTGCAGCAGCGTTATCACGCTACGTTGCGCACCTACATCGGGCGGCTGGTCTCGTTAAAACACTACGACCGCGTGCT
>JAVCCG010000008.1 GCA_030765605.1 Candidatus Alcyoniella australis | reverse complement strand
GCTTTTAACCAGCGGGTCTATTTGCTCGAACGGCACATTCGACGCCTGCGCGACAGCGCCGCGGCCCTGGGCATCGCCTTTCCGGCCTACCTGGATTCGGCGGACGAGCTGGTGGCACAGCTGTGCCGCGCCAACGGACTGAGCGCCGCGCGCATCAGAATCACCCTGACCCGCGGCGCGTTTGACGGGCATCTCGAGCACGGTCGTAAATCGCAATCGACCTGCCTGGTCGGCGCGACGCAGCTGGATAAAAAGTTTTCCGACCTCGACCGACGCAATACTCTGAGCTGGACCGCGCGCCTGACCTTGCGCCACACCACGGGGCAGGCGGCGCACAAGACGCTGTCCTATTTGCCCAACGTGCTGGCGCACAGCGAGGCGATCGAGGCCGGCGACGACGTGGCCCTGCTGCGCGACGGCCGCGGACGTCCGGTGGAGGCGGCCACCGCCAACCTGTTTGCGATTCGCCGCGGCCAGATCATCACGCCCTCGATCCGTCAGCATTGCCTGCCGGGAATCATCCGCGGCCGGGTGATCGAGCTGGCGCGAGCCGCCGGACTGGCGTTGCGCATTGCGCCGCTGAGCACCCACGAGCTCAAGGCCGCGGACGAGGCGTTCGTGACCAACGCCGTGGTCTACGTGATGCCGCTGCGCGCCGTGGACGGCCGAGCGCTGGGCGAAAAAATTCCCGGAGCGCTCACCGCGCGTTTACAGCGGATGATGCTCGACGAGGTGGCCGCCGCTACCGCTGCGCGATGAAGCGTTCGAGTCGCTCGCAGCCCTCGATGATGTTCTCCAGCGAATTGGCGTAGGAGAAGCGCACGTAGCCCTCGCCGCCGGAGCCGAAGTCCACGCCCGGCGTGATCGCCACGTGCGCCTGCTCCAGCACATCAAAGGCAAAGCGTCGGCAGTCGTCGGTCCAGTGATCGACTCCGGCGAATACGTAAAACGCGCCATTGGGCTCGCCGGCCACGCGGAAGCCGATCTCGCGCAGCCGCGGGACCAGCACCTTACGGCGGCGGTCGTACTCGGCGCGCATCGTCTCAACCTCGTCATCGCAGTCGCGAAGCGCACTGAGCGCCGCGTGTTGTACGAAGTCGGCCGCGGCGATAAAAAAGTTCTGTTGCAGCTTCTGCATCGGCCGCACCAGCTCCTCGGGCGCGATC
Source organism: Candidatus Alcyoniella australis (assembly GCA_030765605.1). Lineage (NCBI taxonomy): Bacteria > Candidatus Lernaellota > Candidatus Lernaellaia > Candidatus Lernaellales > Candidatus Alcyoniellaceae > Candidatus Alcyoniella > Candidatus Alcyoniella australis. Next base: position 27,719 of record JAVCCG010000008.1, on the reverse strand, counting down.
ACCCATCCCAGGCGCCAACCGGTCATAGCATAGAGCTTGCTAAAGCCGTTGAGCACCAGCGCGTGGTCGCAAAACTCGAGGATTGTGTGCTCCTGCCCCTGATAGACCAGGCCGTGATAGATCTCGTCCGAGATCACCGGCGGCCCCAGCTCGCACAGCTGTGCGAGCACCTCGGGCGGCACCAGCGTGCCCGTTGGGTTGCCCGGCGAGTTGACCAGGATGCCGCGCGTGCGAGGGGTGAGTTTCTCGCGCACCCGCTGCGGCCGGTAGGCGAAGCCGTCGGACTCGCTGACGTCGACGAAGTTCGGCTCGCCGTCGACCAGTCGGATGAAGTTGGGGTAGCACGCGTAGTGCGGGTTGGTCAGTACGATGTCGTCGCCAGGATCGAGCAGCGCGGCGAATGCCAGCAGCATCGCCGGGCTGGTGCCGCTGGTGACGATCACCCGTTCGGGCGAAACCTCGACCCCGTAGCGCTTGCGATACAGCTCGCAGATCGCCTGGCGCAGCTCGATGCGGCCCATGCTGTGGGTGTAGTGGGTCATGTCGCGTTGCAACCCCTCGATCGCCGCCTGCTTAACGCACTGCGGCGTGGCAAAGTCCGGTTCGCCGACCTCGAGGTGGATCACGTCGACCCCCTCGCGCTGGAGTTGCTGGGCGCGCTCGAGCACCTCCATCACCAGGAACGGCGGAATCTGCTGGGCCTTGCGCGAAACGTGGATCATCCGATCTCCTCTGTGTTGCCCTCGATTCTTACGCAAAACCGCTCAGCCTGCCAATCCTTTGCGCGGCGATCGGCGAAGGTGCTATCCTCGCGCCATGGGATTTATCGAGAGGCTTTTCGGAGTTAAGGCGACCGAGCCCGGCGCGGCTGCGGCGCGTTCGAGCATCCAACAACAGATCGAATCGCGGCTGCAGGGCATGCCCGAGCAGCGCGCGCGTTTTCTGGCGGCCTTCGCCGGGCTGCTGGGCCGCGTGGCTGACGCCGACCTGGAAATGTCGCCCGAGGAGATGGAGCGCATTCGTCAGGTATTGCGCGAGCACGGCGGACTGGACGAGCCCGACGCCGACTTGGTGGCCGACGTGATCCACGAACAGACCAAGACGCTGCTGGGCCTGGAGAACCACATCTACACCCGGGTTCTGCGCAACAACGCCGCACGTGAGCAGCGTTTCGACGTGCTGCGCGCGCTGTTCAGCGTGGCCGCGGCCGACGACAATATCTCGACGATCGAGGACGAGGAAATCCGTGTGATCGCCAAGGGCCTGGGCCTGAGTCACGAGGAGTTCGTGGCGCTGCGCAGCGAGTTCGCGGAAAAGATGTCGGTTTTAAAGCAGCTCCCCAAGCGCTGAATCACTTCGCCAAACCAGAATCGTGATCGGGCCGTCGACAAGCAGCGGCACGAACAGCGCTGACTCAAGAAACATCGCGGGCAACTGACCGTTGCGATCCCACTCCGGGCTATCCTGGTGCACCACTAAATAGCGCGGATCAGCCTCGCGCAGCTGCCGTTCGAGCAAGGGCGTGATCGCACGATCCGCGGCCAGCGCGCGTAGCAACTCATCGCGGTGCTGCGGGAAGAAGCCGGAGTAGCCGTTGATCAGCGGCCGGCGATGCACGGTTTGGTAGTGCTGGTAGATCACGTCCGGGAAGCGGTACTCGCGGTTGAGGGGCAGCTCGAGCAGCGCTCCGGGAGGCAGGTCGTCCAGCTGTTCGTAAACCGCCGGAACCTGGGGCACGGCCACGCAGCGCAGGGGAATCGAGAGGTTCTCGGCCGTGCACAGCGCCAGCGCTGCCAAGCCGATTACCAGTGCGACCCCGCGTCGCGGGATGCGGTGCAGCAGCGCGTCCAGACCGCCGGATGCGAGCACGGCCAGGCTGAGCATCAGGTAGGTGGCAAAGCGCGGCGGCACGCGGATCGACTGAAAGCCGGGTACGAACTTGTAGAGCAGCAGGTAGGGACCCGGCCCTAGGATTTTTCCGTGCAGCCTCAGCTCCGGTCCGAGGGTGAACAGCAACGCGGCCAGCCCCAGCAGCACGAACAGCAGCGTGACGTCTCCTCCGGACTCGCGATAGGTCAGCTCGATGGTGCGTCGCAGGCCGCGGCCGCCCTCGCGTCGGGCTTTACGCAACGCCAGACCGAACAGCGCCAGCGCCAGGCTCGCGGCTACGATCCCCGGGTAGAGCTCGCCCTCGGGGCCGCGCCAGCGTGCGCTGAGCAGGCCCAGCAGCCGACTGTGCTCGCTGCTCGCCAGAAAGCTGCTCAGGTGCGCCGAGTAAAAGGCTGCGTCGGCCAGGGAGCGTTGCAAGCCGAAGTACTGCGCACCTTGGCGGTAGGCGTGGATCACCGGCAGCATGCTCAGCCCCACCAGCAGCGCGGGCAGGGCGATCAGCGCCAGGGAGCGCGGTTTGGTCCACAGGCGGCGCGTGCAGAACAGCATCGCGCAGGCCAAAATCAACAGCACGCTGAAGAACGCCGCGTGATACAGGCAGCTGAAGCTGATCAGCCACAGGCTGACCAGCAGACCCAGCGAATCGCGCAGTCGCGGTTTCTCGGTCAGCCGCAGCAGGAACAGCATAGTCCACGGCGCCAGTCCGCCGAACAGCACCTGCAAATGCGGCAGCTGGGCATAGCGGTGGCTGCAAAAGGCGAAGATCATTCCGCACAGCCAGGAGGCGATCCATGAGCGACCGAGGTGTCGCGCCAGGGCCGCGCCGCCGGTCAGCGCGGCAAAGAACGTAAACAGCAGCAGCAGGTTGTAGGCCAGCAACTGGTTGCCGCTCACAGCGTAGATCGGCGTTGCGAGCAGCGCCGCGCCCAGCAGATGCTCGCTGAGCGTCAGCGCGTGCGGCAGCGGGTGGAAGATCGGCGCGTTCCAATATCCGTTGAAGTCCAGGCTCAACAGATGCTCGAAATCCCACCAGAGGATCCAGCTGTTGAGCAGCGGATCGCCCAGATCCGAGGGCAGGTGCGTGCCCGGGCGCAGGGCCACGGGGTAGGTCAGTACGATGGTGATCAGCAGTCCCAGCGCGGCCCACGCCACGAGGCGCAGAACCCGGCGCGCGCGATCGGTTGTCATCGGCGCGGGCCGAGCGACAGCCGCACGCCCTCGGGACAGACCTGCGCGCTGTTGATCTCGAGCCCGAGCCTCGGGATACTGCTCTTAATTACCGGGTTGATGCGCGAGGCGACCTGGCCCAGCAGCCATTCCGGAGCCTGGATTCCGTTCAGGCGCGCAGAGATCAGGTCGAAGTAGAGCCTACCGTGCTCGGCGCGCAGGATTCCGCTGACCTCGAATTTAAAGGTGCGTCCCAGGGCAGGCGTTTGGCCGCCGATCGTCAGCCGCTCGCCCGCGGTCTGTACGCGCACGACGGACATATTGCGGTTCTTGCGCGCGATCTCGTGCTCAAGATCAACGATGCGGATCAGCATCGAGCCGTCGGCCTGGCCCACGTCCTGCAGCCGCAACGATCCGAACGAGACCAGCGGGCCGGTCAGGGCGCGCGCGTCGCTGTAGTGCAGCCGCAGATCGCTAAATCGCGCGTGGTCCAGCTCGATCGACTGGGCCTGGACGGTCAGCTCGCTTAGCGCAACCGTTTGCACGCCGCTGTCATCGATTGCGACAGTCGCGTTTACCGCGACCCCCTGGGCCGTCAATCCGCGGCTCAGCGCCGACTCGACCCACTGTTCCAGATCCGCGGCGCTGATCGGGCTGATGGTGTCTGCTCTCGCGTCGTACAGCGCCAAGCCCTCGGGCGTGCGGCGCGGCTGTTTGGCCGGGATGATTTCGTAGATGCGAATCGTGTCGCGCGGTCCGGTTGCAACGAGCCGCATGATGCGCAGCTTTCCGGCGTAGTCAGCCAAGCGTGCCGGATTTTCGAGCTCGCCCTCCTGGCGTTGGAGCAGCATCAGCACCCGTCGCGCCTCGTACTTGCTAAGCAGGCTCGGAATGCGGTCGGCCGGATCATCGTGCCACTGGCCGCGTTTGATTTCGACGTTGTGCAAATAGAACAGCAGCTGCCGATTCAGATCGCGCGAGATCACGGCGCTGGGTCGCAGCCGGGCCTCGTGTCGGATCATCCGCGCCAGGGCGGGCAGGTCGTCGCGCGGATAGGGCTGCGCCATGCGCTGGGTCGAGGCAATCAAGCTCAGAACGCAGGACAGGGCCAGCAGGGTCGAGGCGATCGGCCGCAATCCCTCACGTAGCCTGTGGATCAACAGCGACCAACTCAGGGCCAGGCCCCAGATGCACAGCGGCAGCAGGGGAAACAGGTAGCGCGGGTAGCGTGGGAATCCCCAGAGCGTGAACAGCGCCAGGAACAATGCGGCGGCTGCGGCCATTGCCCACAGCAGCCCACGCAGGGTGCGTTGCTGCGGCGAGCGCAGCGCTGCGGGCAAGACGATCAGCGCCGCGAGGCCCAGCAGCGACAGGCCCGCCGAGGGCGCGAACCCCGTGGCTACCTCGAGCCAGTGGCCGAGCTTGGCCAGCGGATCAGCCGCCGGGGCCGCCATCCCGGACTTGTTGAATATCTCGCCGAAGATCCAGACGAACGGCTCGCGAGCGGCTAGGCCCGACCAGAGCATCAGCGGCAGTACGGGTATGGCGAACCCGATCAGGAACGCGCGCAGCTCGCGCCACAACTCCTGCAACAACCGCCTGCCGCGATCGCCCGCTTGCAGGTGCAGCGTAAAAATCATCAGCGCGGGCACCACCGCCCCCAGCAACCCAAGCTGCCTCACGGCCCAGGCCAGCCCGACCCACACGCCGACCATCCGCGACTTGCGGCTCAGGGCCGCGTCGATCGCCAACAGCGAGAGCAGGGCGGCCGGTGCGTCGGTCATGCCCAGCGGTCCGAGCAACAGCAGGTAGGGCGATGCCGCGCAAAGCCACAGCGCCGCGTTGCGCGCGGCTCGCGGGTCCAGGCCCGATAGCTGGGCCAGGCGGCGGGCGATGCGGCCACACAGCAGCAGTATCCCCAGGCAGGCCAGCACGCCGACCAACCGCACTCCCAGCTCGTTGTGCCCCAGCAACGCGATCCCCGGGGCCATCAGCCAGAATAGCAGCGGCGGCTTATCAAGGTCGGTGTTCGAGAGCAGCGGGTCGCCCTCAAGTACGCTGAGCGCGGCGCGAGTGTAGTAGCCCTCGTCTTGATTGAGACTATGGACGTCGGCCAATACGATCCAGGCAACCAGCGCGGCGAAGATCGCTGCGCCGGCCAGGAGCTGTTGCCGGGCTCCGGCTTGCCGGATCATCAGCCCGCCGGTTCGTCCTCCGGCGGTTCGTCCTCTTCGTCGTCATCTTTCGCCGCGGCCGGCCTGGACTTGCCGAAGACGTGGGCCACGCCGATCGAAAGCACGTACAGGCCGATCAGCGGGATACCCAGCAGCGTCTGGCTGACGATGTCCGGCGGCGTAAGGACCGCCGAGCACAAGGCGATCACCAGGATCGCCCAACGGAACTTGCTCCAGAGGAACTTGGCGTTGACCAGGCCCATCCGCGCCAGAATAAAAATCGCCACCGGCAGCTCGAAGGCCAGGCCGAACGCCAGTTCGAGCCGCAGGGCAAAGCTGAAATATGAGGCGATGCTTACCCGCACCGCGGTCACCGGCGCGGCGTAGAGGATCAGGAACGCCGAGGAGATGTTGAGGATCACCTTGTAGCAAAACGCCGTGCCCGCCATGAAGAAGATGGTCGAGGCGATTACAAACGGAAAGGTAAAGCGCAGCTCGGCGCGTTTCAGCGCCGGGCGGACGAAGAGCCAGACCTGATAGAAGATCACCGGGCTGGAGACGATCAGCGCCACCAGGGCGATCGCCTTCATGTCGGTGAACAGCACCTCCTGGGGTGAGAGTGCGGTGGTCACCTCCTGGAAGCTACGGGTCTTTTCTTCGCCCCAGAGGATCAGGCTGTTGTAGGCGTCCAAATACGGCTGGAGCAGAAAGACCAGCACCTTGGTGCGCAGCGGATAGTACAAGCCGATGAACGCCCCGAGGAAGGCGAGCACCGAGTACAGCAGCCGGGTGCGCAGCTCGGTCAGGTGATCGATCACCGGCATCCGGGCGCCTGCGCCGTCCTGCTCATCCAGGCTCGGGTCGCTCTCGTCGCCGTGCGGCACGGGCTCGGAGGGAGGCGCCGGCCGGGTCCGATCGGGCTCGGGTCCGTTGTCGTTCTTCACTTCTCGGGACTATCCTCGGCCCGTTCATCGGCCGGTTGCGGTATGGGTTCGGGTTTGGACTCGGGCTTGGGCTTTTGCGGTTGCGACTTGGGTCGGTAGCCCAACGGGTCGCGCCGCAGCTGATCGAGCTCGCGCATTTCGTCCAGCCGCAGCTCGTGCTCGACCTGGTGCCTGAAGTCGTAATAGTGGCGCCTGAGGGTCAAAGTCAGCCGGGACAGGTCGCGCAGCAGGCGCGTCATGCCTTTGGGTCCCACGGCGAGAAGCGCGATCAAGATGATGATCATCAACTCGCCGCTACCGATGCCAAACACCTGTAATTCCCTCCTGTAAATAGGCGTCAGAGCGTAGGATATTACATTGTAGGCGTCAATCAAGCCGGGCGCTTGTCGCTATTTGCCCCGTGATCTCCCGCGTTGCTTGGTCTCGATCTTGGCAAACAGCTTGCGGGTTTGCGCGGCTGGGCGCGGCCTGCCGGTGTGACCCGAGAGCGCTAGGTAGAGCATTGCGATGCCGAGCATGAAAAACGGCGCCGAGAGCAGCTGGCCGATGGTCAACACGCTTCCCGCATCGAACACCTGATACTCCTTGGTGAACTCCAGCAGCAGCCGTCCGCCGAAATAGATCGTCGTGGCGACGCCGAATAACAGCCCGTTGGGACGGTTCTCCTTGATCCGGCGGTCGAGCAGCAGCAGTACAATCAGGCACAGTGCACCCAGCAGCGCCTCGTAGAGCACCACCGGATGGCGCGCCAGCGCTCCGCCGTCGAAGTTCACGAAGCGTACACCCCAGGGCGCGTCGGTCACGCGGCCGACGATCTCGGAGTTGAAGAAGTTGCCCAGCCGGATCAGCACCACCAGGCACGGCCCGGAGAACGACAGCCGGTCGAACGATTCGAGCACGCCCATCTTGTAATGGCGGCCGTAGAACACCGCTACCAGTATGAAGGCCACGGCCACCCCGTGACTCGAGAGCCCGCCCTTCCAGACCTGGAAGAACATCAGCGGGTGCGCGAGGAACTCGTCAAAGCGGTAAAAGAAAACCTCTGAGGCCCGCGCCAGCACCACGCCCGTGCCAAAGGCCCAGGGCAGCAAATTGTACTGCGCGGAGGGCGGGTAGCCTCCGCGTTTGGTCTGCCAGGCCCAGCTAACCACCAGAGTGATCCAGAAGCTGCTGGCCAGCAGGCTGTAATAGCGGATCGGGTGATCGAGGATGTAAAACGCTACGGGATCGATTTCCCAGAACATCCGTCTCTCCGTTAGGGCTGGTTGATCCGGGCCAGATTGTACAGCGCGTCGGGATTCTGTGGGTCGATCTTCAGCGCCTGCTCGAATGCGCGGCGCGCCGCGTCGACCCGGCCGAGGCCCTGCAGCGCCACGCCCAGGTTGTTGCGCGCTGCGGCCGACTCCGGCGCCAGCCGCACGGCGCGGCGGAAATGCTCCAGCGCCCGCCGATGCTCTCCGCGTTCAAAGAGCATCGTAGCCAGCAGGTTCTGGACCTCGTAGAAGTCAGGGTTGTCGCGCGCCTGCTGCTCGGCCAGCTCGAGGGCCGCGTCGGGCCGTTGCTCGATGCGCAGCAGCCGCGCCGCGAGCAGCACGGCGACGGAGTTGTCCTCCGAGCCGGATACGGCGCGATCGATCTCGGACCGCACCAGCTCGAGCACGCCGGGGTTGCGTAGCGCCAAGGCCAGGTATTCCAGGCCGTTGACGTGGGGCTGCAGCGCCCGGTAGCCCAGGCGCCGGGCCAGCGGGCCGTCGCTGGGCGCGAGCACGATCGCCGTGTCGTCGAAGAACACCGGCGTCCATTGCGGGTTGTCCAGGAAATACTCGTCAAGGGCGAACCACGATCCGCGTTGACCGCGCGGCAGCGCCACCAGGGCGGCGTCGGGCCGCAGCCGCGAAAAGAGCTGCGCCGGGTCCTCGGACAGCGCCTGGTAGACGAAGTCGAGGTTGAAGCGCGTGCGGCCGTCCCAAAAGACTTTGGCGTTCTGCGGCAGCTCCCAGTCGAGGTAGCCGCCGAATTCGTAGGAGTTGTAGAGCCGCAGCCCGTCGAGGGGCAACTGATCGAACACGAAGCGCGTGGCCGCCACGGGCACGCGGCGTTGGGCGATCCCGGTGCCCCGGGGGAACAGCGCGCGGCCGGCGCAGATGTCCAGCCCGCCCAGGACGATCAGGGCCGTCCACCCCAACGCCCACAGCGCATGGCGCGCGCGCCGGTTGTTGGGGAAATCTCCGGCAGACAGCAGGCTGACAAAGGCCACGGGAAGCACCAGGGCGAAGTACGGGCCGAGGCGGCCGTGCTTGATGCTCAAGGCGGCGAAGGGGAGCAACAGCAGCAGCGGCAGCAGCGATTGGCGGCTTAGCCGCCAGGAGAGCAGCGCGGTGCTCAGGGCCATGGCGAACAGCAGCAGGTAGTGGCCGCGGGCCACCAGCGGCCCGGACTCGGGGAACGGCCCGACGTTGGGCGCGGCCGAGCTCAGCGCGTGGACCAGGTAGCTGCCCGGAGCGGGATTGACCAGGGTCAGGCCCAAGCCCAGGATCAGGGCCGCCCCCAGCTTCCACGGATTGTGCGTATCAGCCCCGCTTTTCAGCACGGGCCGCAGCAACGCCGCGGCGAGGTAGAGCCCGCCGAGGATTAGGCCGAAGATCACGCCGTCGTGCAGGTTGGACCACAGCAGCAGCAGCGGCGGCAGACCCAGCAACAGCCGCGGCCGCGCGCGCGAGGCCTCGAGCAGCCACAGCAGCGCGGCGAACAGAAGGATCGATGCCAAATGCGGCCGCAGGAACAGCCGGTAGCGCATCAGCGTCAGGCACAGCAGCGCGACCCACAACGCAGTCCCCGCGGACAGGCCGCGCCGCACGCTCCAGAGCACGATGGCCGCGGCCAGCAGCCCGAACAGCAGCGCCTTGACCATCGGCAGTCCCGCGACGCCCAGGGCCGAGTGGCATAGATAGAGCAACAGGTCGAACAGCCAGTCCGAGTGCGGATAGATCCGCTCGCTGAAGGTGTAGGAGAACGGGTCGGGCCCGCCGATGATCCCCTGCACGGCGATGCGGCGGCCCAGGGCCAGGTGCCACCAGACGTCGTAGCTGGTGATCTTGAACAGCGCCAGGCCGAACCCCGCAACGCACGCGATCAGTGCCGCGACCGTGATGCGGGCGGAATCGGTCCTCTCGACGGGCTGTGGCGGCATGGCGGCAATTTACACCATCGACGTCGTGGCTGCATATCCGGGTTGACCGCCATCAAGCGGCGGAATTACGATTGCGCGCAATGCAGGTCCTTATCCAACCCGCGAGCGTACGTTGGATCGATCAAATCTGGTCGATCGAGAGCGAGTCGTTTGCCGCAACGTGGAGCCGCGAAGCGTTGGCCGCGCTGCTTGCAGACCCGCGCGCGGTGTTCCTCGTGGCCCTGGTCTCGGATCAGCAAGCGCAGCTTGCCGGGTATGCGCTATGCTGGGAGGTGGTCGACGAGCTGCACATGCTCAAAATCGCGGGCAGCCCGCGCTTTCGCAGACAGGGGATCGGTCGGCAGATGGTGCAGCAGCTGATCCAACGGGCCAGGCGTAGCAACATGCGGGTGATCCAGCTCGAGGTGCGCGCCAACAATGATACGGCCCTGGGGTTCTACCGCGCGTTGGGATTTGTGCAGGCAGGCCTGCGACCGGGCTATTATACGGACAGCGGGGAGGACGCGGTGTTGTTGGATTTCCAGATGGGAGGCGGAGCATGATCTCCGAGCCGTTGATGGTGTTGAGCAACGAGCGGTTGGCCCAGGACCTGTGCCGCATGACCCTCGAGGCGCCGCAGCTTGCCGCGCAGGCCCGGCCCGGTCAGTTCGTCACCGTGCGGGTCAGCGACAGTTACGACCCGCTCTTGCGCCGACCCTTGGGGATTCACCGCGTGCTCGAGTCCGGTGGATCCGTGCAGTTACTCTATAAAGTGGTCGGTCGGGGCACCGAGCTGTTGGCGGCGCTGATCCCCGGACAGCGGCTGCACCTGCTTGGTCCGTTGGGCAACGGGTTCAGCCTGCCTGTGGAATTGGACAGCGCACTGCTCGTGGCCGGCGGCATCGGAGTCGCGCCGCTGTTGTTTCTGGCCCAGCGGATTCTCGCAAGGCCGCAGCCGCCGCAGGTCGAGCTGTTTTTCGGCGGCCGTAGCGCCCAGGATCTGGCTGCCCTCGAGCAGTTCGAGGATCTGGGCGTAAAGATCACGCTATCCACCGATGACGGCAGCCGGGGCCAGAGGGGTTTAATCACTGAGCTGCTCCAGCCGCGGCTGGCCGGGATCGATCCGGCGCGAGCCAAAGTCTTCGCCTGCGGCCCCACGCCGATGCTCAAGCGCGTGGCGCAATTGACCGACATGGCGCAGATCGCCTGCGAGGTCAGCCTCGAGCGTCAGATGGCCTGCGGGGTAGGGTCGTGCATGGGCTGCGTGACCGGGGTGCACGGCGCGCCGCTGGCCAGGGAAGGCCACGCCGAATGCTCCACGGCCGGGCCGGCTCACTACGAGCGGGTCTGCCTTGAGGGACCGGTATTCGACGCCGATAAAGTGGAGTGGTCCGATGGTTGATCTGAGCGTGACTGTGGGCTCCCTGAAGCTGAACAATCCTGTGCTGACCGCCTCGGGCACCTTTGGCTACGGCCTGGAGTACGTTGATCTTCTAGACCTGAGCAAACTCGGCGGGATAGTAGTTAAAGGGCTCAGCCGCTGGCCCATTCCGGGCAACAAGCCGCCGCGCATCTGCGAGACCGCCTGCGGCATGCTCAACGCCATCGGCCTGCAGAACATCGGGGTCGATGCGTTTCTCGACGAAAAGCTGCCCAGGCTGGCCGACTTTGATTGCGCGATCATCGCCAACGTCTACGGCCACAGCATCGAGGAGTACGTCGAGGTGGCGCAGCTGCTGGATCAACGCGGCGCGGGCCGGGTACACGGTATCGAGCTTAACGTCAGCTGCCCCAACGTCGAGGCCGGGGGCATGGCATTCGGCGTGGACCCCGATGTCGTCGCCCGCCTCACCCAGAGCGTGCGCCAGGCCGTGGACCTGCCGTTGATCGTCAAGCTCAGCCCGCAGGTCACGGATATTGCCGCCATCGCCCGCGCCGCTCAGCAGGCCGGGGCCGATGCCCTGAGCGTGACCAACACCATCCCCGCCATGGCGATCGACGCTGCCACGCGCAAACCCAAACTGAGCAATATCAGCGGCGGGCTGTCAGGACCGGCGATCAAGCCGGTGGCCCTGCGCCTGGTATGGGTGGTAAGCCAGGCGGTATCGATCCCGGTGATCGGCCTGGGCGGGATCATGTGCGGCCAGGATGCGGCCGAGTTCATGATCGCCGGTGCATCCGCAGTCCAGGTGGGGACCGCCACGTTCAACGATCCGCAGGCGCCGTGCAGGATCGTGGGCGAGCTCGAACAGTTCTGCGAACAGCAGGGGATTGGGGCTGTTCGCGAGCTGACCGGCACGCTAAAGGTGGATGGATAAGTAAAGATCGCAAAGTCGATCTTTACTTACACGCACACTCCTTTTTAGCCGCGGGAATGCGCCTTCTAGCTGGCTGATAATTAATGGTTTAATCTAAAATTAGACTTCGATCTGCATCCCATCAAAGCCTAGCAGCGCTTCGCCGGAGTATTGATTGCCGATGATGCTCAGTGGATCGGCTGCCGCGGATTCGGGGTAGAGGTGCACCAGCAGCAGGCGTTTTACTGCGCAACGTTTGGCGATCAAGGCGATCTGGCTCGGGGCCAGGTGACCGGGCAACGGGGCCTGGTCCGTGGCCGAGCACTCGGCGATCAGCAGATCGGCCCCGCGGGCCAGGTCGACCAGCTCGTCGCACGGTCCGCTGTCACCCGAGTACGCGGCGCAACGGCCATCGGCCTGCACACGGTAGCTCAGCGCCGGCTGCGCGCCGTGGTCGGCCCGCGACCACGCGAGGCGCATACCGCCCTCGAGCTCGATGTTGCCTCCTGCGGGATCGAGTTCCACCGACTCCACGCCGCACTCGGGGGCAATCGAATGGCCGTGCAACGCAGTCAGCAGATCCAGATGCTTTTTCAGTCCGATGGGGCCGTAGATTTTCAGCGGCTTCTGGCGCACGGCTCCGGGAGTATTGCGAAAGGCGAAGAGCAGGGCCGGCAGATCGCACACGTGGTCAGCGTGCAGGTGGGTCAGGCACATGGCGTCGAGGCCGTAGGGATCGCAATGGTCCGCGAGCTTACGCGCCACGCCCGGGCCGATGTCGATCAGCAGGCTCGATCTGGCGTTTGAAAAAAGCAGGGCCGTGGGGCCACGGTCGCCACGCAATACGCAGGTGCCGCTGCCGACCACGCTCAAACGCAGTCGATTGGCTTCTGCTCCGCTGTTTTCATGCTCCCGTTGCCTGGCTGTCACTAAAAAGAAACCCTTTTTCCCCTTGCGTTTACGCCGCAGGATGTGTTAAGAACACGCCACATTCTGGCTTGCTTGTTTAAGCGGCTGGCTTGACTAAGCCGGCCGTTTGTATTTCAGGCCGGAAGGACGGATTGGTACGCGCAAGAGTATGGATAGCACACAGCTGATACTGAAGATAGCCGCCATCACGGAACCGGTGTGCCAATCATTGGGAGTGGATCTGTATCACGTGGAACTCGCCGGTTCAGTCCGGCGGCCCACTGTGCGGATCTACATTGACGCCATGGATGGCGTTGGTATTCAGGACTGCGTCGAAGTCAGTCGGCGGCTGAGCCCGGCGCTGGACGTGGAGGACCTGTTCAGCGGCGCGTACGATCTGGAGGTCTCGAGCCCGGGGATGGACCGCCCGCTTCGATTTGCGGACGATTTCATCAAGTATCAAGGCCGCATGGCCAAGATCAGACTCCGTGAGCCGCTCGACGGACGTCGCAAGTTTAAGGGGACGATAGTTCAGTGTGCTGCGGAGACGCTCCAGCTCGATGTCGACGGACAACTGTTCGACCTGCCGCTGGAGGGGATCGAACGCGCCAATCTGGAGATTGAGCTTTAACCCTGCTCTGGGGAGATGGCCATGGAAAACGACCTATCGCAAGTCATCGAAATGGTGGTCAAGGACCGCGGGGTCTCGCGTGACGTGATTATCGAGGCCCTGGAGGCCGCAATGATCACCGCAGCGCGCAAGAAACTCGGGCTCGCCATGGAGATTGAGGCGCAATATAACGAGGAGAACGGCGAGGTCGAGCTGTTCCGCTACCGCGAGGTGGTGGATGAGGTCGAGGACAGCCAACTGCAGATCAACGTCAAAGAGGCGATCGAGCTCGACCCGGACTGCGAAGTGGGCGACATGATCGGCGAGAAGCTCGACAGCCAGAGCTTCGGCCGCATCTCGGCCCAGATGGCCAAGCAGGTAATCATCCAGAAGGTCCGCGACGCCGAACGTAAAAACATCTACGACGAGTACAAAGACCGCAAGGGCGAGGTCGTCAACGGCATCGTGCGCCGCTTCGAACGCGGCAACATTATCGTCGACCTGGGGCGCGCCGAGGCGATCATGCCGCACCGCGAGCAGATCCCGCGCGAGAGCTATCAGCCCGGCGATCGCATCCGCGGATACATCCAGGATGTGGTCGACCTGCCCAACCAGCCGCAGATCGTGCTCAGCCGCGCCTGTAACGAATTGTTGATAAATCTGTTCGAGCTTGAGGTCCCCGAGATCTACGAGGGGATCGTCTCGATCAAGAGCGTGGCGCGAGAGCCGGGCAGCCGTGCCAAGGTCGCCGTGGCCAGCTCCGATATCAACGTCGATCCGGTGGGTGCCTGCGTGGGCATGAAGGGCTCGCGCGTGCAGGCGGTGGTCAACGAGATGCGCGGCGAGAAGATCGACATCGTTCCCTGGTCGGAGAACTCGGCCAAGTTCGTGTGCAACGCACTGCTGCCGGCGCAGATCTCCAAGGTGATCCTCGACGAGGAGAACCGCGAGATGGAGATCATCGTGCCCGACGCTCAGCTGAGCCTGGCGATCGGACGCCGCGGCCAGAACGTGCGTCTGGCGGTGCAGCTCACCGGCTGGCGGATCGATATCCACTCCGAGTCCAAGACCAAGGAACTCGACGAGCAGGCGCGTCGGATCTACAGCGAGATACCGGAGATCAACGACATGCTGATGGAGCTGTTGATCCGTACCGGGTTCCGCGAGATCGACGATCTGGCCGACGCCGAGCCCGAGGATCTACTTGCCTTCCCCAACCTCGATCTGGAAAGCGCCGCGGTCATCGTGGGCAAGGCCAACGAGCTGATCGATTCCGGACGCGTGGTCGAGATCCTGGCCGAGATTCAGGCCGAGAACCAGCCCGAGGTCATTGAAGAGCCCGTCGAACAGGTCGAGGTCGTCGCCGTGCCCGAGATCTTGGTGAACAAGCTCGCCGGCGTCGGATCGAAGACCGCCGAGCTGCTCAGCGACGCGGGGCTGGATACTGCGGAACAGATAGTGCAAGCCAAAGTCGACGAGATCGTCAAGATCCAAGGCATCGGCATGCGCAAGGCCGAGAAGATTACCGAGGCGGCCCGGAGTGCGATCAGAGAGGCCCGCAAGACCCTGGAGCAGGCGCAGGCCGAGCAGGAGCAGGCCGAACAAGCCGAGGAGCCGCAGGCCGAGGAGCCGCAGGAACAGCAGGCCGAACCCGATCAGGGGGAGCCGGTTAAGTGAGCAAACGTGAACCGCTGCGCCGCTGCGTGATCTGCGCAAAGAGTGCGCCCAAGGCGCTGTTGCTGCGGTTCGTGTTGGACCACCGAGGAAAGGTGGTCCACGACCCACACAGGACGATGCCCGGCAGGGGCGCGTATCTCTGTCGTAGCCAGCGTTGCCTCAAAGCGGCGTCGCTGGTTGGCAGAGAGTGGAACAGGGCTTTTAAAAGGCCCACCGAAGTCGATCCTGGCTACTGGAACGGATTGCGCGAGCAGTTAAATGCAGGATCGGGAGAGCTAAATGGCTAAGATTACAGTTTCGGAGGCGGCTAAACGCCTAGGCATTCCGCCCGACGAATTTTTACGCAAGCTTAAAGAATTGGGCGTGAACGTCATTGATGGGTTTTCCGAGCTGAGCCAAGAGCGGTTCAAACAGGTGAGAATCCTGCTCGAGAAGCGCGAGGAGCCCGTCGATCCGGACGAAGTCGTAGTAAAGAAGCGGATCAGCGGAGGCGTGATCCGCAAACGTCGCAAGCACATGCCGGCGACCGAATCGCCCGTCGCGGCCGAGCCCGTCGAGCAGCCCCTGCAGCCCGAGGATGAAGCGTCGGTTGAGCCGCTGGAAGCAGCGCTTGAGGCGCCCGAGCCCGAGCAGGAGTTGACAGCGGTCGAGTCCCTCGACGAGCCGGAAATCTCCGAACCGGAACAAGCTCCCGAGAAGTCCGAGGAGGAGGCGGGGCTGCTGCCCGAAGAGGAGGTAGAGCACGAGCTTGACGTCGACGAATTGGAGATCGATGAGGAGCTCGATGCCGGGGAAATGCCGGTGCAGAGCATCGAGCCCGAGCAGATTCACGTGGCCAACAAGGAGATCGAGGTCTCCAAGCGCCCGATGAACACCATCGAGCAGGCGCTGCTGTCCCAGCGCCGGGCCAAGGTCGCCAAAGAGGCCCGCGTGCTGCGGACCAAGATGTTGGCCGAGCAGGCCAAGGCGCGCAAGGCCAATGCCAAGGATGACTCCTACAACGCCAAGATTCTCGAGAAACCGGCGGTGCTGCCCGAGCACCTCAAGCCGCAGGTTCCCAGTCGGCCCGCCGATTCCACGGCACCGGCCAAGCCCGGCCGCAAGGGACGTCGAGTAATCGAGGTTTTGCCCGATACTTCCGGACGTCGTTCGACCACCAGCGCCAGCCGCAAACGCGAGGCCTACGAGCGCGAACGCGCCGAGCGCGCCGAGCGCATGTTCTCGCGTAAGGTCAAACGCGGTCGCCAGAGCAAGATCAAGCGCCCCACGACCATGCCCCCGGGGGTCAAGCAGAAGATTCGCATCGTGGGCGACATCATCGTCTCGGATTTGGCCAAGCGGATGGGCATCAAGGCCGGCGAGCTGATTAAGAAGCTGATGGGCATGGGCATGATGGTCACGATCAACATGGCCATCGATCCCGAGACCGCGACGATTCTCGGCGACGATCTGGGTTTCACCGTCGAGAACGTGGAGAAGCACGAGCAGGACTTCCTCGCTGTGGAGCAGGATTCCGCTGATGATCTGCAGCCCCGCTCGCCGGTGGTGACGATCATGGGACACGTCGACCACGGCAAGACCTCGCTGCTCGACAGCATCCGCTCGACGCGGGTCGCCCAGGGCGAGGCCGGAGGCATTACCCAGCACATCGGCGCCTACAAGGTGCAGCTCAAGACCGATGACGTAGCGGGCGAGGTGGTCTTCCTCGATACGCCGGGCCACGAGGCGTTCACCGCGATGCGCGCCCGCGGCGCCAAGTCGACTGACATCGTGGTGCTGATTGTCGCTGCGGACGATGGGGTGATGCCCCAGACCCGCGAGTCGATCAACCATGCCAAGGCCGCCGAGGTGCCGATCATCGTGGCGATCAACAAGATCGACAAGCCCGAGTCGCAACCCGATCGCGTGCGCCAGGAACTGACCGAGTTCAACCTGCTGTCCGAAGAGTGGGGCGGCGAGACGCTGTTCACCGAGGTCTCCGCCAAGCAGAACACCGGCATCGAGAAACTGCTCGAGCAGATTCTGCTACAGGCCGAGCTGCTCGAACTCAAGGCCAATCCGAACAAGGCGGCGCGCGGCGTGGTCATCGAATCGCGGATGGAGCGCGGACGCGGGCCCGTGGCGACGATCCTGATCCAGCAGGGCACTTTGCACGTGGGCGACCCGCTGGTAGTGGGCACGATCCTCGGCCGGGTGCGCTCGATGAGCGACGATCAGGGTACGGAGCTCAAGGAGGCCGGACCGAGTACGCCGGTCGAGGTGATGGGCCTTACCGGCGTGCCCGAGGCGGGCGAGGTCTTCAACTCACCCAAGGACGAAAAGGCCGCCAAGCAGCTGATCGACATGCGCCAGGACAAGCAGCGTCAGTCCGAGGGCTCCCAGCTCAGCCGGATGCGTCTGGAGGACTTCTACGACAAGCTGCAGGAGGGCGAGACCAAGGAACTGCGGCTGGTGCTCAAGGCCGACGTTCAGGGCTCGATCGGCGCGATCCAGGAATCGCTGGAGAAACTCTCCACCGAGCAGACCAAGGTCGAGATCATCCACACCGGAGTGGGCGCGATCAACGAATCGGACGTCAACCTCGCGGTCGCCTCCGGCGCGGTGATCATCGGTTTCAGCATTCGTCCCGAGCCCAAGGCCAAGAAACTCGCCGATCAGGAACGGATCGACATCAAGCTCTACACCGTGATCTACGAGCTAATCGAGGACGTACAGCAGGCGCTCAAGGGGATGCTCGATCCGGTGATGGCCGAGGTGTTTCTCGGACGCGCCGAGGTACGCAATATATTCCACATCAGCCGGCTGGGGACGATCGCAGGCTGCTCGGTGATCGACGGCAAGATGCTGCGCAACGCCCAGGTCCGCCTGGTGCGCGACGGCACCGTGATCTACGAGGGCAAGATCTCCTCGCTCAAGCGCTTCAAGGACGATGCGCGCGAGGTCGCCACCGGATTCGAGTGCGGTATCGGCTTGGAAAGCTACAACGACATCAAGGACGGCGATCACATCGAATGCTTCAAAATCGAGGAACAGAGGCAGGAGTAAGTGGTCATCGGAGTGCTGCGCGTCCTGCTCGCCATCGAGGGGGCGCACGATCTGAAGACCAAGCGCAGGGCGTTGCGCAAGGTGGTCGACCGCCTGCGGGCGCGCTACAACATCTCCGTGGCCGAGGTCGGCGACAACGAGCTGTGGAACCGTTCTCTGGTCGGCGCCTCGGTGGTGAGCAACTCCGGCCCTCACGCCAACTCGATGCTCGACAAGGCCCAGGACACGATTCACGAGATTGCAGAGGTGGAAGTGCTCGACAGCGAGCTGGAAATCATCCACTTCGGAGAAGAACCGTGAACTCCGAACCGCCCTACAGCCGCGCCCAACGCGTCGGCGATCAGATCCAGCGCGAGATCGGCGATCTGCTGCTGCGCGGCGAGATCAAGGACCCGCGGATCGGGCGGGGGTTCGCCACCGTGACCAGGGTCAGCCTGACCAAAGACCTGCGAATCGCCAAAGTCTACGTCAGCGTGATCGGTTCCGAGCAGGCGTGCGTCGATACGATCAAAGGCCTGCAATCGGCGGCCGGATATATCCAGCGCGAGATGGGTCGACGTCTGCGGCTGAAGTACACTCCGGAGATCCGCATCCTGCACGACGACAGCTTCGCCAAGGCGGCGCAGATCAATAAACTGCTGGATGAAGTCTCCGAGGAGGGCAAGGCTTGATCGGCGATCGCGAGACCTTGTTGGCCGCGGCCGAGGCGTTGCGCAACGCCCGACGTGCGCTGGTGATCGCCCACGCCAATCCCGAGGGCGACGCCATCGGCGCGACGCTGGGACTCGGCGCGGTGCTCGAGCTGCTCGGCGCGCAGGTCGTTTGCGCCAACCAGGACCCGCTGCCCAAGACGCTCGGATTTCTGCCCGGCTCCGATCGGTTGGTCGCAAGCGAGCTGGACCCGCAGCAGTTCGACCTAGTGGCGGTGGTCGATTGCGGCGCGCTTCACCGGGTAGGGCGCATCGCCGACAAGTTGGCCGATCATCCGAACCTGCTGAACTTCGATCACCACCTGAGCAACGATGGCTTCGGCACGCTTGCATACGTCGATCCGCAGGCCAGCAGCACCGGCGAGGTTCTGTGGCGGCTGATCAAGACCGCCGACTTGCCCGCGGATCAGCGCGTGGCGGCCAACCTCTACACCGCGATCTACACCGACACCACCCAACTTTCCAACGGCGCTTGCACGCCCGCGGCCTTTGCCGCCTGCGGCGAGCTGATGGCCCTGGGGGCCGACCCGGTGGGCACGGCCCGCGAGCTGTACCAGCGTCAGACCGCGTCGCGGCTTAAGTTGCTGGGCCGGGCGCTCTTGACTCTCGATCTGCACGGCGGGCGCTTCGCCTCGGTGGTGGTCACCCAGAGCGACTTCGACAAGACCGAGGCCACGGTCGACGACCTGGAGGGCTTTGTCGAACTAGTGCGCAGCATCAACGGAGTCGAGGTCGCGATGTTGGTACGCGAGGCTCCCGGCGGCAAGACCAAGGCCAGCCTGCGCTCCAACGGCCCGATCGACGTCAGCGCCGTTGCATCAAAGCTGGGCGGGGGCGGACACCGCGCGGCCGCCGGGCTGACAACCGATCTGCCGCTGGAACAAGCGATCTCCCGGCTGCTCGAGATCATTGGAGACCACGCTGGTTGAGCGCAAACGAGTCGATGAGATGAGCGCTTCCCCTCTCTGCGGTTTCATGCTGCTGGACAAGCCCGCGGGCCAAAGCAGTTTCCGCGCGACCTCGCGGGTGCGCTCGGCGCTCAAAGTGCGCAAGGCCGGCCACGCCGGTACGCTCGATCCATTTGCCACCGGACTGTTGCCGATCGCAATCGGCCCGGCGACCAGGTTGATCGAATACGTCACTTCCGGCGACAAGGAGTACGTGTTCAGTATGCGGCTGGGCAAGACCACCGACACCCTGGACATCGACGGCCGAACCACAGGCGAGGCGCCGCTGCCCGATCTGGACCGCGACCGCGTGCGCCGGGTGCTCGACGAATTCGTCGGCGAGACTGAGCAAGTGCCGCCGCTGTTCAGCGCGCTCAAGGTCAACGGTGAGGCGCTCTATCAGCGTGCGCGTCGCGGCGAGAAGTTTGATCCGCCGCCGCGCAAAATCGTGGTACGCTGTATCGAGCTGCTCGATTTTGGGACGGACCTGATCGAGCTGAAGGTGCGTTGCGGCAAGGGAACTTATGTCCGCGCCCTGGCGCGCGACATCGCCGTGCGGCTGGACACGCTGGGATACGTCGAGCGGCTGCGGCGCACCGTGGTCGAGCCCTTTGCCGTTGAATCGGCGCTGGGCCCGGAGCGAATGGAGCAACTGCTGGCCGAGCAGGGGCCCGAGGCCGTGCTGCTGCCCGCGCAGCAAGCACTGCCTCAGGAATGGCCAAAACTGCGGCTGGAGCCGCAGACGACAAAGAGGTTAACGGCGGGTGACCGCCTAAGTGCCGAACAGACCGCCGAATTGATCGGCGATCGACCGCAGGCCGACCGTTTCGTGCTCACTGACGAGCGCGGCGATCTGCTGGCGGTTCTCGGCGCGTTCGCCGAAGGCGGATCCGGAGCCCTGAGGCTCGGCCCGCTAAAGGTAATTAACGTGCGGGATAACTCCTTTACTTAGCACATTAGCCCGTGCTAGCATCTGCGCACTTTTCGTCCATAGGAGGCTAAGTTAAATGACCCTGCAGACCGACGAGAAGAAAAGTATTATCGAGAAACATAAACTACACGAGAATGATACCGGCTCACCCGAGGTGCAAGTCGCTCTGTTGACTAACAGGATCATCTACTTGACCGAGCATTTTAAGACTCACAAGAAGGATCACCACGGTCGCAGAGGGCTGCTCAAGATCGTTAGCCAGCGTCGCCGGCTTTTGAACTACCTCAAAGAGAAGGATATCGAACGCTATCGCAAGCTCATTGCCGAGCTTGGAATCCGTAAATAGGCGAGACGGGACTACAGCGGGCCAAAAGCATAAAAGCGAACAGGCCCCGTGTGCTCCCGACCCTGGTCTGAAGAAAGGCCATGCAAATGGACATTAAAGAGATCAAACAAGAATTTTCTGGACGTACGCTCATCCTGCAGACCGGCAAAATGGCCAAGCAGGCTGACGGCGCCGTGCTGATCCAGCACGGTGAAACACAGGTTCTGGTGACTGCAACGTCTTCACATAAGGCGCGTGAAGGGCAAAACTTCCTGCCCCTGGTCTGCGATTATCAGGAGAACAACTACGCCGCCGGCAAAATCCCCGGCGGATTTTTCAAGCGCGAGGGTCGGCCCACTGAAAAAGAGGTGCTGACCAGCAGGTTGATCGATCGACCGATGCGCCCCTTGTTCCCCAAGGGCTACAAATTCGACATTCAGATTATCGCCAATGTGCTTAGCGCCGATAAGCAGAACGAATCCGACGTGCTGGCGATCACCGCTGCCAGCGCCGCGCTGACGATTTCGGACATCCCCTTTGACGGGCCGATCGCCGGAGTGCGCGTAGGGCGCGTTGAGGGCGAAATGGTCTGCAACCCGACCTTAGAGCAGTCCGAGCAGTCCGACATCGACATCATCGTCGCCGGCCGCCGCGAGGGGCTGGTGATGGTCGAGGGCCGGGCATCGATGCTCTCCGAGGACGAGATGGCCGACGCCCTGCTGTTCGCGCACAAGGAGATGCAGCCGCTGCTGGATATGCAGCAGGAGCTGTGCGAGCAGGCCGGAAGGTCCAAGCGCGCGTTCGAGGTGCACCAGATCGACCAACAGATTCTGGATAAGGTCGCGCAACTCGCCCCTGAAAAGATCAAGGCGGCGGTGGCGATCAACGAAAAGCTCCCCCGCTACCATGCAATGGACGCGGCGCGTGCGGAAGTGCTTGAGCAGGCTCTTGCCGAGCTGGGCGAGGAGACTCCCGCCGCCGACGTGCTGGAAGCCTTCTCCAGCCTGCACAAGCAGATCGTCCGCGAGCAGATGCTCTCCACCAGCCGACGTATCGGCGGTCGCGGTCCCGAGGACATCCGTGAGATCACCTGCGAAGTGGGCCTGCTGTGCCGAACCCACGGCTCGGCGCTGTTCACCCGCGGCGAGACCCAGGCGCTGGTCACCACCACGCTGGGCAGCGGCGGCGACGTACAGCGCGTCGAAGGCCTTTCCGGCGAGTCGAAAAAGAACTTTATGCTGCACTACAACTTCCCGCCGTTCAGCGTGGGCGAGGTGCGGATGTTGCGCGGGCCCAGCCGGCGCGAGATCGGCCACGGCGCGCTGGCCGAACGGGCAATTAAGATGGTGCTGCCCGACGTAGACAGCTTCCCCTACACGATCCGCATCGTCAGTGAAGTACTAGAGAGCAACGGTTCCTCATCGATGGCCACGGTCTGCGGCGGGGTCCTCTCGCTGATGGACGCGGGCGTGCCGATCAGCCACCCGGTGGCCGGCATCGCGATGGGTCTGGTGACCGACGGCGAGCGCACGATGATCCTTTCGGACATCTTGGGCGACGAGGACCACCTGGGCGACATGGACTTCAAGGTCACCGGCAGCATGGACGGCATCACCGCCCTGCAGATGGACATCAAAATTCCGGTGGTCAGCGAGGAACTGCTGCGCAAGGCGCTGTATCAGGCGCGCGACGGCCGCAAGCACATCTTGGGCAAAATGCTCGATGCGCTGCCGCAGCCGCGTAGCGAACTGAGCGAGCACGCTCCGCGCTTCACGATCCTCTACATCTCCCCCGACCGCATTCGCGACGTAATCGGACCTGGCGGCAAATACATCCGCGGGATCATCGAGCAGACCGGCGTCAAGATCGAGGTCGAGGACGACGGCAAGGTGACGATCTTCTCCGCCGATGTGAACAGCGCACACGAGGCCGAGAAGCTGGTGCGCGAGCACGCGGCCGAGGTCGAGGTCGGCACGATCTACCTGGGGCTGGTCAAGCGGGTCACCGACTTCGGCGCGTTCGTTGAGGTCATTCCGCCGAGCACCGACGGACTGGTGCACATCTCCGAGCTGGCGGACCATCGGATCCAATCGGTCACCGATGTGACCCACGAGGGCGAAGAGCTGCTGGTCAAGGTCATCGACGTTGACAAGAACGGCCGCATCCGCCTTTCGCACCGCGAGGTGATGAACGAGGATCCCGAGAAGTATCGCCGTAAATGATCGATCCGCGGGTAATGGTCCGGCGTCTCGACCCATCTGGGGACGCCGACCTGCCCCTTCCCCAATACATGACCCAGCACGCGGCCGGCGCCGACATCGCGGCCGCAGTGCATACCGACATGATCTTCGCGCCCGGCGAGCGCGCGCTGGTCCCCACCGGCCTGGCGCTGGCCATGCCCGAAGGATTCGAGGCCCAGGTCCGGCCGCGTTCGGGCCTGGCCGTGCGCTACGGCCTGACCCTGCTCAACACGCCGGGCACCATCGACGCGGACTATCGCGGCGAGCTCAAGATTCTGATGATCAACCTCGGCCAGGAGCCGGCGACGATCAAGCGCGGCGAGCGCATTGCCCAGCTGGTGATCGCGCCGGTGGCGCGCGCCGAGTTCAAGCAATGCGACGAGCTGCCCCCCAGCTCGCGCGGAGAGGGCGGCTTCGGGCACACCGGGGCATAGCCCGGTTTTTTCAAATTGAAAAAATTGATCAGAGCAGATCTTTGACCGCGGCCTCGATCTGTGGCGGCAGGCCGCGCTGCGCATAGCAGTACAGGCAGCCGGTTCCGAACGAGAAACAGTTGCGGAACCCCTTGCTGTGACCGATGTCGCGCGAGTAGGTGCAGCAACAGTCCGGCCGCTGTTTGCCGATTTGGTTGTGCAGCGTCTCGCTGAACGGCCCCACGCGCTTCGGCCCGATCAATGCATTGAGCATTCGCCCGTCGATGCAGCCGAAGCGTTCGGTGTACTCGGGCAGCGCCGGGTGACAGCAGACAGCGAACTCAATGCCGTAGGTCTTTGCCACGGCATCGAAGCCTTGCACCAGCGACTCAGCATCGGTCTTTAGCACCTCGATGCCCAGCCGAACAAACCGCTGGGCCACGTGCGGATAGTTCTCCACGTCCAACTGTGATGTCACCACGCGGGTAACTCCGATCGACGAAAAAAGGTCGAGTACGCGCTCGAACACCTTTGGGTCGGCGTTGCACAGCTCGCGTCCACCCGGCAAGTGAAAGCGGGCGAACGGATCGAAGCGCAGGGTCACGGCCTCGGCCCGGATCAGCCGCGCGTCGATAGCGCGCTGCATCTGCGCGAGCACGAAACGCTCGTCAGGTACTCCGGGCTCCACTGCGCTGCCGGCCAGTCCGGTTACGGTGAGCTGCACGCTGAGCACCACGCCGCGACGTTCGAGTCCTTCCAATGCTTCGCGCAATGGACGGTGCGCCGTGAGGTTGGACGGATCGCAGGTCCAGAGCACCAGCGCGCCGAGATGCTCCAAATCCAACGGAGCAGAGTGCGGCGCCAGGCCGAAGCGCACCGGGTGAGCGCCGCACAGCGCCGCGGCCAGCAGGTCGGCGTTGCAACGCACCAGATCCTTAGTGCGCGACGCCGAGATCACCAGATCGCGCGGCTCTGGACTCAACCGAGTTTTCTCTGTAGCCGACTGAGCCGATGCTCGAACGCCGCGATCCAGTACTCGCGGCGCGAAGCGAATGCGCCGGCGCGCAGAAACTGCAACGCGCGCTGCGTGAGCTGTTCAGCCCGAATGTAATCATTGGCGTGGTGTTCCAGATGAATCGCCAACTGTTCGTAGGGCAGGGGATCGAACGGTCCGCAATCGACCAAAATCGTGAAATGCTCGGCAGCGCGCTCGTGCTCGCCCCCGCGTTTTAAATCAAGGGCCACCTCGAGACGTGCGCGACTCGCGGTGTGCGGGTCGGCCTCTGACGAGCGCTCCAACGCCAGATTAAAGCAACGCCGGGCGCGGTCGATTTGGCCGCGGTCGCGCAACAGCCGTGCTGTGGCGAGAATCAGCGCCGGATCGAGCGTCGAACTATCCGCCTGTGCGACAAGCTGGGCCAGGTGGCTGGTCAGCGTGACCAGCGAGAGCACGTCGTAGACGTTGTGGGTAAAAACCTTGGCCACCAACCGGCCGTCGCGGGAGCGCAGATAGGAGCGATAGAGTTCGGGCACCATCGAGCCGGGCACGTCGCCGCGCCGCTCGAATCCCAGTTCGTACTGCTCAAGGGTGCCCAGGCGGCAGTCGGGCAGTTGCTCGCGGAACAGCCGCCGGGATGGGTGCAGCAGGTCCAGGTGCGGCGTGTCGTCCAGGGAGGCGGGAAGGCGGTTGAGCACCAGCCGCGTGTTGAGCAGCGGAGCGTCAAAGGTCTTTCCGTTGAAGCTGACCAGGAATGCAGCACGCTCGAGCTTTTGGGTCAGCAGGTGCAGGCTGGCGCCCTCCTCGTTCAGGTCGCGCATGAACAGTTGCGTTACCACGAACTCGTCGCCCTCGAACTCGCCCAGGCCGATGAGGAAGGCGTAGGTGCCCGTGCCGCCGGCCAGCCCCGTGGTCTCGGTGTCGAAGAACAGCGTGCGCCGAGGGTCAAGGGCCGCCAGGCTCGGGTCCGCGCCGAGCAGGGCGAGCATCGCCGGATCCACGTCGAACAGCCGGTCGAGTCGCAGCCGACCGTGGGTCAGCGCCATCGGGTAACGGTATTGCGCCACGAACGTCGGCCCGCACGGCGTGTCCACGACCCGACCCGGGACCAGCCCCTGGATGTCAACGCGCTGGGTCGTAGGTTCCATTGCCTGCGGCTGCACCATACCGCGGCCGCCGGTGAGCTCGTCGATCCGTTGCCGCAACTGCGAGATCGTGCGCTGTTTATCTTGCTCAGGGGCCCTGCCGCTTGAGCCGAGCACACCCTCGAGGCGCTCGCGCAGCTTGGTCATCGTCCGTTCAGCAACAGCTCGAGGATCTTCAGCGCAACCTCTTTGCTCTTGACGCCGACCTCGTTGACCGGACCGACGCAGCTGGGGCAGCCGGCCTCGCAGGCGCAGCCTGCGATCAGCTCCCGCGCGCGTGCGATCAGCTCGACGTGGAGGCGGAAGATCTCGGGGGAGAGCCCGATCCCGCCGGGGTAGGTGTCGTAGATGAACAGCGTGGGGTCGAAGGCGTCGATCCGTTCGGGGTCGATCAGGCCCGCGGCGTCGTCCGCGCTGTAGATCCCGCGGCCGCCGGGGTCGTGGCGCACGAACCACTCGGCCGACTTGTCGCCCACACAGCGGTCCAGGTCGCGCACATCGCACATCAGCGCCACCGAGGCCAGGTGGTGCAGGGCATGGCCGATGCCCAGCAGACCGTCGATCAGGTCCGAGCGGTTGTAGCCCAGCGAGCGCAGCATGTCCTGGGGCACGGTGAACCAGTAGCTGGTGGTGTGCATCTGGTTGTCCGGCAGGGTCACGTCGCCGAAGCCCACGTTCTCGGAGGTGTAGAATTTTATTTTTTTAAAGCCCACAACCTTACGCACCACCTGCACCTCGCCGTGTTCGACGATCTCGCTTCCGGCCTTGTCGAAGTCGAAGCGGTCGAGCACGCGCACGTTGGTGTAGGTCATAGCGTCGGTGTAGTAGTCCACGTCCACCGGGTGGACCAGCGCGCGACGGCGCTCCCAGTCCAGCTCGTCCACGTAGTACTGCTGGCTCTCCACCATATAGATCGCGTCGGGATGGATCGTGGTCGGCGCGGCGCTGAAATCGACCTCGGCGATCACCTTGTTTTGGGCGTCCTTGAGCACCACGACGAAGTTCTCGGTGCTGATGTTGCGCAGGCTGATCTCGTCGGCGGGGTAGGCGTCGGTGTTCCAGTGCCAGCGGCCCTCCGAGTGGTGCAATACGCTCTTTTCCTCGAGGAACTCCAGCAGCTCGATCAGGTTCTCGCGGCCGAAGCTCTCGCCGTCCTCGAACGGCAGCTCGAAGGATGCGGACTTGATGTGCGAGAGCAGGATCAGCAGGTTGTCCGCGTTGATCCGCGCGTGTTCCGGGCTGGCGCCGAAGAAGTACTCGGGGTGGGTGACGATGTATTGGTCCAGCGGGTTGGAGCGCGCGATCAGCACTGCGCAAGAGCTGCCGCTGCGGCGTCCGGCGCGTCCGGCCTGCTGCCAGGCGCTGGCGATCGAGCCGGGGTAGCCGGCCATCACGCAGGCCGTTAGATCGCCGATGTCGATTCCCAGCTCCAGGGCGTTGGTCGAGACCACGCCCATCACCTTGCCCGTGCGCAGCCCGGACTCGATGCGGCGTCGCAGGTTGGGCAAATATCCGCCGCGGTAGCCCGAGATGAAGTCGTCGGGCACCAGCTTGTCGCGTGAGAAGCGGTCCTTGAGGTAGCGGGTGAGCACCTCGACGTTGAGCCGGCTGGTGGTGAAGACGATGGTCTGGATTCCGTTCTCGATGAAGTTCGCGGCGATCTTGCGCGCCTCGGTCACCGCGCTCTTACGAATCCCCAGCTCGCGGTTGACCACCGGCGGATTGTAGAGAATTAGTCGCTTGCGTGAGCGCGGCGCGCCCGAGCGGTCGACGACCTTTACCGGCCGCTCGATCAACGCCTCGGCCAGCTCGCCGGGATTGGCGATGGTCGCCGAGCAGCAGATGAAGGTCGGTTCGGAGTTGTAGAACTTACAGATGCGCCGCAGCCGACGCAGCACGTTGGCCAGATGGCTGCCGAACACGCCGCGATAGGTGTGCAGCTCGTCGAGCACCACGTAACGCAGGTTGGTGAACAGCTTCTGCCACTTGGTGTGGTGCGGCAGCACGCCGGCGTGCAGCATGTCCGGGTTGCTGACCACGATGTGCCCCTGGGAGCGGATCGCGCGTCGCGCGTCGTCGGGCGTATCGCCGTCGTAGGTGAAGGTCTTGATCGGCGCGCCGATGGCGGC
>JAVCCG010000007.1 GCA_030765605.1 Candidatus Alcyoniella australis | reverse complement strand
CGGGGGATTGAGCAGCGGGTTCTCATCCGAAAATAGGACTGACCAGCGTCATCGGCAAAGCGGGACACTGGGTGCGTCCGCCAGTAGATGAAAAGAAGTCTTAACCTGTCTCGATTAACTGGGCGCCTTTGAGAACCCGCTGAGCAAGCCCCCGTGCGAACCAGACAACTACCTCAGCGTATTTCGGACCGGCAATCCGAAAAAATCTCAACCTGATTTTTGCCGAGCGCCCACCCAATATTGTTTTTCAACAATATTACCCACCCCCCATTACTCGCCCATGAATAATCGGGTTTAGGGTCGCCGCGCCACGGCCATGATCTCGAATTCGTCAATCTCCAACGGCCGCCGTCCCCAGTTGCCCGCAGTGCCGCCCCAGACGTGCTGCACATCAAATCCCGCGGTTGTGAGCATCAGCCGCAGCTCTGTGGCCACGTAGCCCCGCTCGCGTACGTTGATCGTCTGCTTACCCTGGGGCGCGTCGATCTCCATGGTGCTGTGCTCGCACATGGTCAGCGGATCGTAGCGGCCCGCGGCCACATCCTCCGCCGAGTACAGCCGGGCCTGGCGCAGGCCGTTGAGCGTGGTCATCAGAAAACCCGCGCCGGGCTTTAAGGACTCTAGGATATTACGCAGCACCTGCAGGTCGCGCTCTATCGGATCGTCCTCAGCTCCGAGCAAAGCCAGTCCGCCCTCGCACAGACAGATCGCCGCGTCGTATTGCCGTTGCGAGTGAAACTGCGCCACGTCGGAACGGATCAGCTCCAGCTCCACCCCGGCGCGTTGCGCGGCCAAGCGCGCTTGGTCGAGCATCCCCTGTGAGAAGTCCACGCCCGTGACCTCGAAGCCGCGCGAGGCCAGCTCCACCGCATGACGGCCCGTGCCGCAGCCCACGTCGAGCACGCTTTGCCCTACGGTCAGTCCGAGCTGCTCGATCAGAAAGTCGACCTCGGCCGTGGTATTGGCCGTGAACTCGTTTTGCATGTACTGCGGCGCGTGATTGTCGAAAAACTCTTCCCACTGGCTACGCTTTGCCATTGTCCAACCCCTGATTTGCGGCTACTTGGGCGCGCCGAGGTAGCGCTGCTTGAGCCGGCGCTGGATCAACCCCTGTTCGACGATCGTATCGTAGATCGCGTTGGCCAACTGCCAATGGCCCAGGGGAAACATGTGTACATCGTCGAAAAAAAGCTCGCCGGGATCGTAGCCCGACTGCTGTAGGACGCTCAGTCCGTCGACCATCGGCGCGGGAACATGCCAGCCCGCGGGATAGGGCTCGACCCGCAGCTCGCCGTTCTCGTGCAGCACATAGCTGACCAGCATCAGGTCCACGCCCTGGCGGCGGCAGGTCTCGTAGATCAGATCGATATTGTTCAGCTGCGCGTTGCCGGTCTCGGGCTGCGCCAGGCGTTCGCGAATCGGCACGACCATGTGCTGCAGCAGGTAGTACAGCCGACTGTGCCACAACAGGCGCTGAACCACGCCCACCATTCCCGGCGGCTGAACCACCGGCTCGAGGGTCCCCAGCTCCGAGTCGCCGGGATTGGCGTAGAGCAACACCATGTCCGGATCCCAGGCCAGCAGCTCGTTCTGCAGGAAACGCAAAATCTGCAACGTATTGAATCCAGGCACTCCGGCGTTGAGCACCTCGAAGTGAAATCCGCTCTGCCGCTCGTTGAGGAAGCGTTCGAGGAAAGCGGAGAAGGTCTGATGATCGCCGACCTGCACGCCGTAGGTCACCGAGTCGCCCACCGCGATAATGCGGTAGTTGAAGAACGGCTTGTCGCGGGTGAACTCGTAATCGTCGCGCCAGCGGAAGTGCCCCAGCTCGTCGAACGCCCAGCCGGTAACCGGATCGGCCTTGAGCCGCACGCGCTCGGGATCGGGGTTGAACGTGGCGGCCAGTCCCTGAGGATCCACGACCTTGAGGTAGCCCCAGACCGCTATCCGCGCCGCGACCTCGAGCAGCAACAGCACCAGCAGCACGCTGATCAGCGCGAAGCTCAGTCGCTTGAGTCTTTTGCGGCGTGTGGGGGTGAGGCGCATTGCCTTCGGACGCTAGCATGCGCTCGAATTAGCCCGCAAGCCCGGACTATTTATAACGATGTTTCATTCGACACTGGGCAGGGCGTTGTCCGGTGACCAGCGTAATTTGCGAGCTTTGAGGCGGCTCCAAACCGCATCGGCCCGCAAGCCTGGAGATGCTTTACGTAACGCTGGGCGGGGCGTTGCCCAACGACCAGCGTGATACGCGAGCTTTGTGCCCGGCTCCAAGCCGCATTGTCAGCGCTTGGTATTTATGTTAACCAGAACTGCCTTCCATGTTACTCACATTCGAGAGTTAAATGAGCGAACAAAAACAGCGGGAACTCACGATCTGGCAGCGTCTGCTCTACGCCTCGGGCGAGATGGGCGTTACGCTTTCGCCCTCGATCATTGTCGGCTGGCTGCTGTACTTCTACACCGGCCAGGTGGACGAGGCCGGCAACAAGATCTACATCGTTGGCTACTTGGCGTTCGCCCTGGTGAATTTCCTGGGCCGGATGGTCGACTCGGTGGCCGACCCGTTTGTGGGCTACATGTCCGACCGCTATCACACGCGTTGGGGCCGCCGTATTCCGTGGGTTGTAATCGGCGCACCGTTCCTCACGCTGTTCTCGATTATCCTCTGGTATCCGCCCTCCGAGCCCGGAGCCTGGGCCAACGTCGCCTGGCTGATCTTCGGCCTATCCGGATTCTGGTTCTTCTACACCGCGGTGGTCGCGCCCTACCTCTCGCTGCTGCCCGAGATCACGCACAGCAACGACGAGCGCATCGAGACCTCGACCTATATGGGCTACTTCGACGTGCTGGGCATGATCGTCGCCACGGCGCTGCTGGGCTTCCTGATTTACATCGGCATGGGCACGCCGGACCTGGTGGTGACGCATCCTGACGAGGGCACGATCACCTACCGGCTGACCGGCGAGGACGGCGAATACCTCGATCCGGTGACCCTGCCGATGGGCGCCGAGTCGCTGACCGTGGCCGTGGCCGACTTCAACCAGGACGACATCCCCGACGTTGTGACCGCCAACCTGGGCGGCAACAGCATTTCGGTCCGCCTGGGCCAAGGCAACGGCGAATTCGGCGAGCTGGTCGAGCTGCCCATGGGCCAATCACCGTTCTCCGTGGCCGTGGCCGACTTCAACGGCGACCACATCTACGACGTGGTTACGGCCAACGCCCTGGGCAACGACGTGAGCATGCGCCTGGGCGTGGGCGACGGCACCTTCGGCGAGGTCGAGAGCCTGCCCGTGGGCGACGGCCCGAGCTGGGTTACGACCCTGGATCTGAATAAAGACCGGCTGCCGGACATGATCGTCGCCAACTCGCGCAGCGGCAGCGTCTCGGTGCTGCTCTCCACAGGCGGCGGCGCGTTTGACGAGGCGCTCGAGCTGCCCATGGGCACGCGGATTTCGCAGGCCACGGCCGAGGACCTCAACGACGACGGCTATCCCGAGCTGATCGCCTTTGACGAGGTCGAGCAGCGCCTGGCGATTCGCCTGGGCAATCCCGACTGCACCTTCGCCTACCTGGCGCACTTCCCCATCGACGCCCCGGGCGTTTCAGTCTGGCCGCGCGACCTGAACCGCGACGGCGAACAGGACCTGGTAGTGCCCGCGGGCCAGGGCCAGCCGGTGCAGATCTTGTTTGGCAAGGGCCACGCGATGTTCCGCGAGGCGGCCAAGCTCGACCTGGGCCCCTCGCCGATCATCGTGGTGATGAACGACATCAACGACGACGGCGCGCCGGACCTGGCCGCGGCCAACTTCAACAACGAGAACGTCTCGCTGCGCGTGAGCAACCGAGACGGCACATTCGAGGACCTGCAACTGGTGGCCATGGCCGGGCCGATCTTCGACCTACAGGTGGCGGACCTCGACGGCGGCGGCGTCAACCTGGGGCCGATCCACTTTTCGGACGGCTACAAGTTCGCGGCCTGGGTGCTGGGCATCGCGATGATGCTCTTCTTCTGGGTTTCGGTGCTCAACGTGCGCGAGCGCCCGATGGACGCCAGCAAGCAAGTCCCCTTCAAGTTCTGGGAGGCCTTCGGCCACTGCCTGAAAAACCCCGGCTTCTGGCCCTACGTGATCTGCGTCAGCTTCTTCCGCGTGGCGATCGACATCCTGGTGGCGATGATCCCGTTCATGGTCGTGGTGATCATGGGCTTCACCGAGGACATCGCGGGCATGGTCCAGGGCGCCATCGTGATCATCTCGCTGCCCGCGTTCGTGCTGGTCTACAAATGGTCGGCCCGGGTCGGCAAGAAAAAGGTGTTCCTGATCGGCAACGGCATATTCGCGCTCTGCCTGCCGCTGCTGGTGACCATGAAGCACTTCCCGATCTTCGG
>JAVCCG010000006.1 GCA_030765605.1 Candidatus Alcyoniella australis | reverse complement strand
GCTCAGGTGCTGTTGAAACGGTGGCGGCGGGAGTACAACACCTTCCGTCCGCACAGCTCGCTGGGGTATCGGCCACCTGCGCCGGAGGCGATTCTGCCCTTGGCTGCGGGATCCGGGGATCCGCCCCTCAGTCCCCAGCAAGCAAGTGCC
This sequence comes from Candidatus Alcyoniella australis, assembly GCA_030765605.1. Classification (NCBI taxonomy): domain Bacteria; phylum Candidatus Lernaellota; class Candidatus Lernaellaia; order Candidatus Lernaellales; family Candidatus Alcyoniellaceae; genus Candidatus Alcyoniella; species Candidatus Alcyoniella australis. The sequence continues at coordinate 22,477 of JAVCCG010000006.1, read as the reverse complement.
GGTCTCTCACATTAGGTGGTACCGTTTTCGGGGGCAGGTCAACCAGAATGTTGCCCTTGGACTGGGAGGCGCAACGCAGGAAATTCAAGATTCATGTAAATCTATAGTTTTATAAATCGTCTTTTTAAGTGAAATTAGTTCATTAACAAATTTCAATCACGTGGCCATCCGGTAATTCCTGCTTAAAACACTCCATGCATTTCATATATCTATTCTCCATAGCTTGCCCGTAGTGTTCAACAAGAGTATGGCACACAATCCACATAGACGATTCTACGGATCGTCTGTGAAATATCTCGCGCCATTCATCTTGAGCCACTATTGGATTCAAAACCGGCTTGAGTAACTTCTCTCCTTGTAGAACTACTACTACGTTTCGTGCATTCCTTAGAATCGCCGTACGAAAGTCGACAAAGGGGGTGGCGTCAGCGCTTAGTCCGAAATTTGGATCGATAGAATTTGCAGCTAAAAATGCAATATCAATAGTTATATTCATTTCTCCCATCAAGTATTGTCTTGCAACTTCCGCCGTATCTTTTCCACCGACAGCTAAGGTTCGACTATCAAGTTCGCCTGGAAGGATATGCACAGGGTAATGAAGGATATCCTTCATCTTTGATATGATGGCGATATTATTTGTTACTATTGGAATTTGTAAACCACTATTTATAAGTTCATCTGCAATCACATATGTCACCGAACCGGAGTCCAACAATATGCCTTTTGTTGAATCCGAAATAAATTTTTCAACCACACATTTGGCAATTTTCTGCTTGGCAGGAAGATTAACGAACAGACGGGTATCGTACATGTCGGCATATTTGTCTAGTTTTTCTTTACAATTAGTATTGTCATATAGGCACTGAATGCTTTTTGATGTAATTTTTGCCGCGATACCTGAAAAAAAGGAAAGGGCTTTGTCGAGAATCAAGTGCAGTTTGTTTCTGTTAAATGTGATATATTCAGTAATAATTGGAATAATGCCAAGATCTTGTATTGTATCTTCCACAAAAGCAATAACCGGAATATTAGCGGCATACGACATTCCAACCTCTTGATTAATCCAAGCGCTTGTTACATGATTTGAAATAGTTGAAGGAGTAATTATCGCTACTGTGCAATCTGCGTCCTTGATAGTTTCAAGGACCTTTTGCGCCAGTGGTTTTGACTCAACATGATCAGCTAGTATCGGCAGAACATTAGATGATTTGGCAATTATCTTGAAATAGTTTATTATTTCTTTGCTGTCGTTATCGAAGCGGCAACTAAAAAAGGCTTTTGGCGGCATTATAGACCCCTTTCTCGTAATAAAGAGTTCCATGCTAATCGTCGCGGGAGTCGAACTCTCCGAAAAACTGTCTTTATAACTACTTGATTTATAAGCACTCTCATCTTTAGGACGAGGTGGGGGTAGTCCAAAAGATTCAGAGAAAGAGACGGAGAAAGGGCTATTGGGGGGGGCAAAATGGGTGCTTGGGGGCGCAACCGCGTCCATAAGATTGCGCGAGCCGGCAGCCGTCCCAACCCTGGAAAAACCGTTGACTTCAAGCGCTTGTACGTGGCGTTGCAAAAGACCCTCGTGCTAATCCGAAAGACAGAGAGAACCGGTTCAAAAAAGAAAACTGGTGGAGGAAACCGGAGTCGAACCCCCGTCCGAGTGTTTCTTGTGTTTCAATGAACCATATTAATAATTGATATTTTGAGCTGCAAATGTCAAGAAAAAAGATGCGCATGGATGGCTATTCGTCCCCCAGGGTCGGGGTTTTGTGCATCTCTCGCGTGCTATTTGGGCTCGAAGAGTTTGGCGCGGTGGATTTTGGTGCGGGCCAGGGCGAACTGCAGGGCCGTGTACAGAGTAAGCAGGCCGTAGGTTGCGCTGCGTTTGAAGTTGATCGAGCTCGAGTCGTCGTAGTAGCGCACGGGCACCGGGATCTCGGCGATTTTGAATCCGAGAAAGGCCGTCTGCATCAGGAACTGCGAGTCGAAGATGAAGTCGTCGGAGTTGCGCTCCCAGGGGACCGTTTCGAGCACCTTGCGCGAGTAGGCGCGGTAGCCGGTGTGCCACTCGGAGAGGTTCTGTCCGGTGAGCACGTTCTCGGCCAGGGTCAGGAAGCGGTTGGAGAGGTACTTCCACCAGGGCATGCCGCCGGCCATGGTCTCGCCGCGCGTGCGGATGCGCGTGCCGAGCATCACGTCGAAGTAGCCGCGGGCGATCAGGTCGACTAGGTGCGGGGCCAGTGCGCTGTCGTACTGGTAGTCGGGGTGGATCATCACCACCACCTCGGCCCCGAGCTTGAGCGCCTCGCGGTAGCAGGTCTTCTGGTTGGCGCCGTAGCCGCGGTTGCGTTCGTGCACGAACACGGTCAGGCCCAGATCGCGCGCCAGCTCCGCCGTGCGGTCGGTGCTGGCATCGTCCACCAGGATCACGTGTTCGGCCAATCCCTCGGGTATGTCGGCCAGGGTTTTCTGCAGGGTCTTCTCGGCGTTGTACGCCGGCATCACGATCACGGTCCGCGCCATCTTTATCCTCTGCTCATTTCGAGCATCGTTGTTTGTCAGTCTGTATAATGCCCGTTCAATGGATAGTTCGGCAATCGCAGATTTGAAACGGCCGGGGCGCGCCGGATGGCTGCTGGTGCTGCTCGCGGCGCTGCTGCTCGGCGGTCCCGCGCTGTGGCTGCCCCTGGGACGCGATCAGGGGATCGGGCTGTACATCGCCGATGTGTTGCTTCACGGCGGTGCGCCCTACTCCGACGCGTGGGAAATCCGACCGCCGGGCGTGTTCTACGTCTACGCCTCGTGGATCGCGCTGCTGGGAAAAGGCGGCCTGGCCCTGCGGCTGGGCGATCTGTTGTGGCAGGCGGCCACCGGCCTGGCGCTGTTCGGCCTGGGACGTCGGCTGTTCAACACGCGGGTCGGCACCTGGTCCGGCGTGCTGTACCTGGCGGCCTACTACCTGGGAAACAATTTTTGGAACCTGGGCAACACCGACTCGCTGGCCGCCCTGCCCTCGGCGTTGGCGTTGATCGCGCTGCTGCCCAAGTCGCGCGGGCCGCGCTGGTCGTGGGATCTGCTCGCCGGGCTGCTGATGGCCGCGGTGTTTCTGGTCCGCTTCACCCAAGGATTGATCTACCTTCCGGTGCTGGCGCTGATTTTCGGCCAAGGCTTGCGGCTGCGGCCCTACGGGTTGTTCGCGCGGGTCGGCAGGACCGCGGTGCTCAGCGTGGGGTTCTGCGTCGGGTTGGCCGCGTTCGCAATGCATCTCGTGGCATTGGGAGCGTGGGACGACTTCTTCTACACGCTGTTCGTGTTCGCGCCCAAGTACGCGGTGCTGACCTACCAGGGGCAACTCGCCGAGTTCCTGCGCTTCGCCTTGGGGCAGCATTGCCGATTCGTGTTGGACCAGGCGCTGATTGCCGTGCCCGGGCTAATCGCCGCGGCCTGGTTGTTGCTGCGCGATCGTCGCGCGCACGGGCTGGCACTTTGCGCCTGGCTCGTGGCCACCGTGCTGGGCATGGACGTGATGGGCAAGTTCTACGCCTACCATTGGCTGCCGTTATTAGCGCCGCTGGCAATGCTCGCGGCCGTGTTCGTGGACCGGGTCATGGTCGCCTTTACCACGCGCCGCCTGGTCTGGGCACTGGCGGGCGCGGCCATACTTGTGGTCTGCGCGCTGAGCTTTGTCGGGCGTTACGGAGGCGAGTACGTCACGCGCATATCCGAGGCGCGAGGGCTGGCCACCGGTACGCTGAGCCAACGCGAGCACTTGGCGCGCTTTGACAGCATCGAGCATGGCGGCGATTTCTCGGCCACGGCCAACTACCTGGGGGCTGAATTTCTGCGGCAGCACACAGCGCCGGGAGAGCCGATCTACATCTGGGGCTTTGAGACGCTGATCTACTATCTGGCCGATCGGCCTGCGCCCACGCGCTTCTGCTCGAACTACCCGATCGTCGCCTCGTGGCATCGTCAGGACTGGTACGAGGAGCTGCTGCGCGATCTGCGAGCCGCGCGGCCCAAATACGTGCTGCTGGTCAGCGGCGATTCCATGCCCTGGATCAACGGCCATGCCATGGATTCGCTGACCGCGTTGCGCCGCGATTTCCCCGAGCTGCGCCAATGGATCGAGGGCAACTACGAGGTGCAGACCACCATCGAAAACATCCACTTCTGCCGCCGCATTCAGGCCGCGCCGCAGCCCGAACCCGCAACGGTCGGGAACCTCGTCTGCCCCGAGGGCATGGCGCTGCTTTCCGCGGCTGCAATCAGCGTGGGCCACGAGCATCAGCCCAAGTCGTGGGAGCGCGAGCCACAACGAATCGAGGTGCCGACCTTTTGCATGGACATCTACGAATATCCCAATCACAAGGGGGTCGAGCCGCGCAACTACGTCAACTGGCACGAGGCGGGCGAGCTGTGCGCGCAGCAGGGAAAACGGCTGTGTACCGAGGACGAGTGGGACCGCGCTTGCTCGGGCGTGGAGGGCCGTGAGTACTGTTACGGCGACCGGCTCGAGTCCAGCCGCTGCAACTGGGGCGGTGGCGACGGCCAGTCCGGTCCGCGGCGTCCCAGCGGCTCGTTCCCCGAATGCGTCACGCCCGAGGGGATCTTCGATCTCAACGGCAATCTCTCGGAGTGGACCTCGACGCCGTTTGATCAGGAGGGGTATCGCCGGATGTACATTTTGCGCGGCGGCACCTCGTGGTGGTCGGATTGGTACGGCCAGGACTGCACCAGCCGTCACCGGCACTTCCCCGAGGAAGGCACCTACTCCGACGACGGCCTGCGCTGCTGCGCCGACCCGGCACAACGCGCCGAGGGCGACTGATAATTATTTAGCGCGGATGAATTGTGCGCCGCAGTAGAAGCCCCATGAATAATCCGGGCTAGAGTTTGCGCTCGACCCGATCCCAGAGCGTCAGGCCGGTGGGCCCGTGCATCCCGCGATGCAGCAACACGTCGTCCATCGCCTGGATCTCGAACTCCAGCGCGTAGACCGTGCCGGCCACCACGTGGCCGCCGATGAAGTGCACCGTGCCGCTGAGCAGCTCGTCCTCGTCGGTATACGAGGCGACGATGTGCGCGTGCAGCACCAGCTCTTCGTCTCGAAGGGTCAGGTTGCCGGTGAGGTTGAGCACCTCGACCGCTGCTTCGCGTTTGATCGGATAGGTGTAGCGCCGCTTGTCCTGGTGATACTCCGAGACTTCGAGCCGGCTCAACGCGCCGATAGCCGTAACCGTGCCGGCGGTCACATTGTGGAGCTTGGCCTGCTGGATAATCCCGGCCCGCAGATCGTCCCCGGTTTCGAGCCGCCCGATGATCCTTCTGCAACTTGTGGATTCGATGCTGATCCCCGACATTGCTCCCTCCTTAAACCGCCGTCTTGCGTAACGTTAAACGAAAGCCGGTGCTTTGGTCCGGGTTGGACAGCGCGCGCGCGCGTTTCCATTGTACACCCTTGCGGTAGAGCGGGATGCTCAATACTCCGATCAGGTCGATCAGCCGCGCCCAGGGAGTGTCGAGCACCACCGGCTCGACGCGCAGCACCTCGAATCCCGCCCGCTCGCAGACTGCGCGCAGCTCGCGTTCAGCGTACTCAATGCGATGCGTCGGGTCGGCCAGCGGACTCAAGCCTGCGCGCGCCAATGCGCGCTTCCACGCGGTGCGCGAGTTGGGCGCCGAGAGCAACAACAGACCGCGCTCGCGCAGCACCCGCCGCGCCTCGGCCAGGAACTCGTCGCGTCCGTCGAGGTGTTCGATCACGTCCAGGGCCAGCACGCAATCAAACGCGTCGGAACGAAACGGCAGCGGCAATTCGAGGTCGGCCCGCAAATAGTCCGCCTCCCCGGCCTGACGTGCCGCCAGCAGCGCCGCTTGCTCGCGCTCGATGCCGACCACGGCCCGCGCCACCCGCGCCGCGCGCCGCGCGTGTCCACCGCGATCGCACCCCAGGTCGAGCACCAGCAAGTCCGCCTTGAGATGCTCGAGGTACCAGTGGTGGTCGGCCGACTCGGGCAGCAGATGCTTGGGATGCCCGGCCTCAAACCCGCCGGGACGCAGGCGCATGCCCGGTCGCACGGCTCGTCCGGCCAGGGCCGAGAGCTTGGCGATCAGCCGCGTGAACAGCCGTGCGCAAATTCCGGCGCGACCTACTGCCTCACTCTGGGCCGCCGTTTCGAGCTGTCCGCTGATCTGCTGCATGGTCGACTCGATGTCAAAGAGTGCGGCCAAGGCGGCCAGGCCCAGGGCGTATGCCCCGCGCCCGCGTTCGAGCACTTCGCCCATGGCCCGCGCCAGGTCCGCCGGATCCTCGGGCCGCGCCACCTCGCCCGCCGAGTATTGCCTGACCAGCGCGCCCATGTCGCCCACGTCCGTGACCACCAGCGGCGTTCCGCGTTGTGCCGCGTCGGAGAGCACCACCGGAATGCTCTCGATGCGCGAGGGGATCACCAGCGCGTCGACCTGATCGAGGTGCGCGGCAAAGCGCTGGGCCCCGATGAATCCGCCGACCTCCACACATCCGTCGAGGTCCGGCCGTGCGGCCCGAGCCGTTAGCGACGATTGCAGCTCGCCTTGGCCAAAAACGCTCAGCCGCATGTCGGGTAGCTCGCGATGCAGAAGCTGGGTCGCCTCAAGCAACACGTCCGGCCCCTTGTTGGGGTGATAGCGCCCCACGAACAGCAGCTGTTTTTTACTTTGGTCGAGATTCGGCAAATCGTCGGGATCGGGCAGTCGACGCGAGCTGGGCGCGAAAGCGCACTTGCGTCCGGCCACGGCCTCGACCCGCTGCGCCAGCTCCAGGCCGTCGGCATAGAGCGCGGTCGCGTCGCGCAGCACCCGTCGCAGGGTCGGCCCCACAAGCCGCGAGTGCTCGTAGCGCCAGATGTCGGAACCCAACGCCCAGACCGCATAGGGCACGCCCAGGGGCAGGCAGGCCGATCGTGCGATCAGCCCGCCGGGAATCGCCCAGAACGCCAGCACCGCGTCGCAGCCGCGCTGCTCGATATGTCGCCGCAGAGCGCGCGCGCCCAACGTCAACAACGAGGCGGCCTTGAACGGGCCTGCCGGACTGTTGAGCCGCACCGAGGTCAGGCTGGTCTCAGTGCCCAGCCAGGGATACTCGACCAGCTCGATCCCCGGGTCGGGCACGCTGGGGCCGGATTTGCGATGGGTGACCACGCTCACCCGGTGTCCGGCGTCGCGCGCGGCCAGTGCGCAGTCGCGCACGAACACCCCGGCGTTGATCGAGTCCTCGGGCGTACGCGGATAGGAGGAGGCGACTAGGCAGAGCCTCAACTTGCGCCTCCGTCCTGATCGCCTTGCAGCCGCAGTTGGATCTGCAACAGCGCGCGGCCCGTGGCGCGGCGCACGGTCAGCTCGAGCGCGCCGACCGACAGCTGTTCGCCCTGGCGCGCAATGCGTCCCATCCGGGCCAGCATCAATCCGGCCAGGGTTTGATAGTCGCCCTCGGGCAGTCCCAGATCGAGATCCTCGTTGAGCCGCGAGATCTCGGCGCGGCCGCTGATCAGGTAGACGCCCGGGGACTGTTCGATCCAGGGCTGTTCGAGCCGGTCGTGTTCGTCCTCGATCTCACCGACGATCTCCTCGATCAGATCCTCGGAGGTGACGATGCCGTCGGCCGCGCCGTACTCGTCGACCACAATTGCCATCGATTGGCCCGTGCGCTGCATCTGCCGCAGCAGCCGCTCGGCGCTCATGGTCTGAGGCACGAAAGTCGCCGGACGCGCCAGGTCTATCAACGGCTCGTCGGGCGAACGTCCCAACAGATCGAAGCTGTGCAGGATGCCCAACACCTCGTCCACACGCTCGCCGCATATCGGATAGCGCGAGAAGCCCTTTTGCGCAATCAGCTCCAGCGCTCGATCCACGGTCCAGTCGCCGCGCACCACAGCCACGTCGACCAGCGGCTTGCTTACGTCCTGGCAGGTCAGGTTCGGAAACTCGATCATCCGGCGGATCATCTTGCTCTCGTCGGCCAGTTCCTCAACCTTGTGCTGCTGGCGGGCCAGCAGCCGCAGCTCGTTGCGGCTAAGGAAGCGCGCCCCGTTCTCCGCCCGTCCGCCGACCAGCCGCGCGACTCCGCCGCCAACCAACACCGCCAGCATCACCACCGGCGCAAGCAGCAGTCCACAGATCGTCAGCGGAAAAACAATCAGCGGCGCCAGCTGGTCCGACCAGTGCTGGAACAGGCTTTTGGGGATGAACTCGCCGATCAGCAGCGTCAAGGGCATGGTGCACAGCACAGCCAGCCACTCGACGTTGGTCGAGAGCAGGTCCGCTAAAAACAACGTGATCGTGATCGAGGCCGTGACCGTTGCAATGTTGGTCCCGACCAGCGTGGTGCCGAACAACCACTGCGGGCGGTCGATAAAGCGCAGTGCCAGCACTGCACCGCGCGTTCCCTGGGACGCCATCCGTTGCAGCCGAATGCGGTCGGCATTGACTAAGGCGATCTCGCTGCCCGAGAAAAACGCCTCGCTCACCAGACAGACGAACACGATCAGCGCAGTCAGCGACAGACTCACGGCTGCTGCTCCGTCTCGGGTTCGACGGGCTGTTCGTCCTGCTCGGCACAGCCGCCGGACTCGACCTTGAGCCGGATGATCCGCGTGCCCTTGACCGCCGTAACCCAGATCGTCAAACCCTCGACGTCGATCCGCTCGCCCTCGTCGGGCAGATGCCCGACCAGGCTCAGCGCCCAGCCGCCGACCGTGTCGAACTGCTCGCAGCTCACTTCCAGACCGGTTTGCTCGGAGAAATCGTCGAGCGGCATGCCCGCGTCGACCAGCCAGCAGCCGGGACCGACCTGGGTCAGCGGGCTGGGCTCGCGTTCGTCGAACTCGTCGGGAATCTTGCCGAACAGCTCCTCGAGCACGTCGTCGAGGGTCACGATCCCGGCCGTGCCGCCGAACTCGTCGACCACCACCGCCATGTGGCTGCGCTCGTCGCGGAAGCGCAACAGCAGATCATCGGCGCGTTTGAGCTCGGGCACGAACAGCGGCACCTGCGCCAGGTCGGCGACTCTGACGTCGGGCGGCGCGCTCAGCAGGTCGCGGGCAAAGAGGATCCCCTCCACGTGGTCGGCATCCTCGCGCACCACCGGGACGCGCGAGTACTTGCCCTCGCGCACCAGCGGCAGCGCCGCGGCAGCCGTGGTCTCCAGCGGCAGCGTGAACATGTCGGTGCGCGGGGTCATGATCTCGCCCACGCGCAAATTTTCCAGGTCGAGGATCGCGTGGATCGTGCGCGATTCGGTCTCGTCCAACTCGCCGGACTGCGCCATCTGGTCGACCATCAGCACCAGGTCGTCGCGCTGCACCGGCTCCAAAGCTTGCGAACCATCGTCGCGCACAATCGCGTCGACCAGCGCCTCGAGCACCAAACGCAACGGCTTGACCAGCCATGAAATTAAAAGCAGCGGGCGCGCCACCAGCCGCGTATAGGGCTCGGGACGGCGAAACGCCACGGTCTTGGGCACGATCTCGCCCAGCACCAGCACGGTCGCCGCGGTGATGATTACCGCCTGGTAGCCTACAAAACCAAGCATGTGGACCAGCATGTAGCCCGAGACCGCGGAGATGCTGACGTTGACGAACTCGTTGCCCATCAACAGCGTCAGCAGCAGCTTGCGCGGCCGGTCGAGCAACCGGGCCGCCGCCTCCCACGCCCCGCCGCGCTCGCGTAGGCTCGCCACGCGGATCTGCGGCAAAGAGAACAGCGCCACTTCGCCGCCGGAGAAGAACGCCGAGCAACACAGCAGCAACGCGAGCAGCACCAGGCGAAAAACGATCTGCGGATGATCCATCAGAAGTGCCGATACCCCCCGTCGGGCAGATCCAGCGGCTGTCCTTGAGCGTCGAGCAGCGTCACCCGCGGACCCTCGGGTCCGGCCTGGAGCACTCGACCCACGCAAACCGGGCGCTCGTCAAACTGCGCCGTGGCCGATTCGAGACGCTGCGCCGCGTCCGGGGATATGCAGAACGCCAGGCGAAAATCCTCGCCCCAGCCCAGTATCCGCGCCAGGCGCTGGGGTTGGTCAACAAAGGCCTGCTCGAACAGCGGCGAGCGCGGCACGAACTGCACGTCGATCTCCATCGCAACGTCCGAAGCCTGGGCCACGTGCCCCAGGTCCTGGATCAGCCCGTCGGACACGTCGATTAGGGCGTGGGCCAGTTGCCACTCGCCAAGCAGTGCGCCGAGCTCGAGCTGGGGGTGCGGCTCGCAGAAGCGCGCCTTGAGCCGCGCGGCCTCTTGCGGATCGTCGGATTGAATCTCGCCGCGCATCAGCGACAGGCCCAGGCACGCGTCGCCCAGGGTGCCGCCGACGTAGATCAGATCGCCCGGCTTTGCGCCACTGCGCCGGATCGCGCCGCCCTCCGGCGACCGGCCGAGCACGGTCACACTGATCGACAGCGCGCCACGCGTCAGATCGCCGCCCACCAGATGCGCGCCGACGATTTCGCAGCCACGCACGATACCCTGGCCCAGGGCCAAAGCCGCGCCAGCGTCGAGATCAAGGGGCACGGCCAGGCCGACGAAAATCCATTGCGGCCGCGCGCCCATGGCGCAGATGTCGCTCGCCGCGGCCAGCACGGCCCTAGCGCCCATCTGCTCGTGGCTCATCAGTTCCAGCGGCAGATGTACGTCTTGGTTCATCACGTCGACGGTGATCAACAGCTCGCCGCTTAGGCACAGCGCTGCGGCGTCGTCGCCGATGCCGATCGTTACGCCCGCGCCCGGATCCCCGGCCGCACGGCGGATCAGCTCGATCAGTTGGAATTCAGAAAAGCTGGGAGGGTCCGAATCGTTCATGGTTCTGAAGCGTCTCGCTCCTTTAACCAACAATGTAAACAATGCCCGGCACACAACTCAAGCCCCCCCGCGACGATCTGTGACGGGTTGAGCGTATTAACAGCTTTCAATTGAGGTCAGGGCTTGGTCTCGGCGGGCTTTCCGTCAGGATGAATTGGGAACGCAGGAGTGCTCTGGACACGCATTACGCGCTTGCGCGCCTTGCCCATCTTGGTCTTTTTACGCTTGCGCACGAAGCTCGTGACTTTTCTGTTGCTCGCCATCTGGCACCTCCTCCGGATCAGTCATCCCGGAGCGGCAGTTTATAGACGACTGCCACTCGATTGTCAACCGGGCAAATCCTTATCCGCAGCAGCCCGAGTCGTCGTCATCATCGTCGTCGCCAACGGGCGCGTCGTCGTCATCGCCCGCATCATCGTCATCAATGTCGTCATCGTCGTCGATGTCGTCATCGTCGTCATCGTCGTCAGCCGGAGGCCAGGGCCAGTCGTCGATGGCCGCGGCAAGCAGGTCCGGCGCGTCGGTGATGATCCCGTCCACGTCCATGCCAAACAACGCCTCCATCCGCAGCCGGTCGTCGATGGTCCAGGGGTTGACGCTGAGGTCCATCGAATGGGCCCAGGTTACTTGGTCGGCGTTGAGCGTGAGGTGAAACGGATGCACCGCGTCGAACCCCAGGTCGTGGGCCTGCTCAATGGACGGGCCGTTGTCCAGCTCGTTGAACAGCAGGCCGGTAAAATGCTCGGGATCGAGCAGCTCCATCTGACTAAGCACACCGGCGCTGAAGCAGGAGATGATCGTGCCCGCGGGCGCGTCCACATCGCCGAGCACCTGGTCCACGGCAGCGGCCAGGTCGGCCGCGGGAATCCCGCTGCACGAGCCGGATTTTATTTCAACGTTGACCAGGCCCAGGTCGCCGATCGCGTCGAACACCTCATACAACGTGGGCACGGTCACGCCGCTGCCCTCCAGCGGTGTGCCCACGGCAGCGTCGCACAGCTGGATCTGCTCAAGGGTCAGCGCATCCACACAGCCGCTGCAATCGGTTGTGCGGTCCAACGTGTCGTCGTGAATCACCACCACCTGGCCATCAAAGCTGAGGGTCACGTCGAGCTCGATCATGTCCGCGCCCTCGGCGAACGCCTGCTCGAAGCTCGGGATCGTGTTCTCGGGAAAGGGATTGCCCAGGCCGTTGGACCCGGTGCCGCGATGGCCGATGTTCAGCGGCGGACCGTCGGCCGCGGCCATCGCCGGAACGCAAAGCAACGCTGTCGCGGCCAGGAGAATCATCAATTGAATAAAACGCATCAGCGGCCTCCGGGTTAACAGTCCGCTAACTGTTGATTAACCGCGGGAGGGCGTCAAGGGGCGGAAATACTCGTCAATCGAGTTTGTTGAACATGGTGATCACGCCCGGATCAAAGCCCATGCGGCGCCAGAACTCCACGGCGCCTTGGTTGAGCGCCAGGGCGCCCAGGCGCATCTGTTGCGCGCCGAGCTGCCGCAGCCGTCGCCGGGTGGCATCGAGCAGTCGACGTCCCACGCCGAGTTGGCGAAAGTCGGGATGCACGTAGAACCAGGTGATGTAGCCGTAGACCAGCGGCGCGGCCGGCTCAATGGATTGACGCACGCGGAATTCGGAGAGGCCGACGCTTCGTTCATCGTCGACCGCCAGCAGGAAGTTGTGGCGATCGTCCTCGATCACGCGCCTGATATAGCGTTCGCCGATTCGGTGATGATTGGGCAGCAGCGGCTCCATGCGGTTCAGCGGCTCGAGCTCGCGCACCAGCGTCAGCACCATTTGCAGTACCGTATCCAGGTCGCGGCGTCTGGCCGGGACGATTTTAATGTTGGATTGCGCCTGGTCGGGCATCGTCACAGCCTGCCGGCCAGCCAGCGCACACAGCGCACCCAGAACTGCGGATTGCCCGGCCATTTGAGCATGCTGCCCGCCCAGTGCGGCGCGCAGTCGCTGGCATAGGCCAGGCTGCGGCCCTGATCGCATTGCCCGACCACCAGCAGCGGGTCGTCGCCGACTTTTGCCAGCACCCGCGCCTCGGGCTTGGCGCGAAAACGGTTGTACCCCAGATAGAGGATCTGCTCGGACCAGTCCCAGGGCAAACCGGCGATGATCGGATGCTGCATGTCGATCGGTTGCGGCTCGATCCCCTCCACGGTCTCCACGCGGTCGTCGCCGTCCTTGATCAATACCGGCAAACAGCGCTCCACCGGCGTGTCGTGCCAGCGCGCCTGTCCGCCCCAGCCGCCGAAGCTCGACCAGCCGCCGATCATCCCCAGTCCGCCGCCTTGGCGACACCAGCGCTCGAGCAGCTTGATCCGGTCGGGGCCCATCGGCACTTTGTCGCGATCCATGTAGAACAGGATCGTGTCCGCACCGATGTCCGAGAGCAGGCAGACGTCGAAGGTCGAGAGTTCCTCGATGGTGCGCGGGAAGGTCTCCAAGCTTTCGCCGGGCTTGATGTGCACCACCTCGATCGCCGGGTCCGCGGCCAGCGCGCCGATCAGAAACATCGACTCGTCCTGGTACCCGCCGGCCATATAAAAGCTCATCCCTTTGGTCACCAGGTAGTTGATGGTCTCGCCGTCCCCGGCGTAGAGCACCCTGATTGCGTCCTCGGGCATCGCCCCTCCCCTATCCCCGCGGCTGGGGCTCGTAGCCCTTGTGTCCCAGCCAGCGGTAGCGCATCAGCCGCAGCAGAGTCCGTAAATACGACGGGCCGAAGCTAAGCACCCGCGACTTGCTTTGGCCTAGGGTCCGCGGCCGGAAGTTGATCGGCAGCTCGATGATGCGATGGCCGTTGATGTGCAACACAGTTGCGATCTCCTGGATGATACTCAGGTTGCGGCCGAAGTAGCGATAGCGGGTTACGACGTCGCGCCGCAGCAGCCGGTAGCCGCTGGACGAGTCGCGCAACGGCAGCGCCAGCAAAATCGCGAACGCCCAGTTGAGCACGCGCGAGAGCACATAGCGCGACAGCGGCATCTCCCAGCTTCCGCCGGGAACGTAGCGCGCGGCGATCACCAACTCGGCCCTATCGCGCGCCTGCCACAGCCGCGGGATCAGCTGCAGTTCGTGGGAGCCGTCCGCGTCGCTGATCAGCACCCATTGGCCCCGCGCGGCATCCAGGCCGTCGAGAATCGCTCCGCTGTAGGTGGCGCGGCGCTGCTCGACAATCCGCGCCCCGGCCTGCGCGGCGTGCTCGGCCGTGTGGTCAAGGCTGCCGGCGTCCACGACCAGCACCTCGTAGCTCACGCCCAATTCGCGGCAGGCCTCAATGGCGTCGCTCACAACTCGGCCCACGCTGCCCGCTTCCTCCTTGGTTGGAATCAGCACGGACAAATCCAGGCCGCTCATACGACTATCTCACCTCTGCTCATTTTTTTGACTGATTCGAAATATCGACCATCGCCCGAACGATTGCAACCGGCGATAATCAGCTCCGACTCAGCTCTAACACCAGCTCCAGGGCCTGCACCGCCAGTCCCAGCGAGGCTCCCTGCGTCTGCTTATGGCGCTTGGATCCCAGGCTTTCGGCGAACGCGCGCACTGCCCGGTCGTAGACAGTGCTCCATTGCAGCGGCAGCTTGCCGCCGTGGGCGCAAAGCGTGGTGTGTACGTAGGTTTCCAGCGCCGGACGATCGCGCCCCATACCGCGCATGCGGTGCAGCCACAGGTAACCATCCGTGCCCGAAAGCTCCAGCTCCTCGACCATCGGCTCATCCCAGCTCTTGACGAACATCTGCGGCGCGCGCAACGCCTCGAACACGCCGTGGCCCTGCCCGCCCTCGTAGCGCCAGCTAAGCTGGCAGGATTGGGCGCCGGATGCGTCGGGCGGCTCGATCCGGGCACGCATCTGCTCGATGGACCCGATAAACAGCAGCGCCAAGGGCAGCATGTCGAACAGCTTGTCGTGCAACAGCAGCGAGCCGCGTGGCCGCTCGAAACGCGGCATACCGCCCTCCCACCAGCCGCCCTCGCCCCCGAGAATCGCGCGCATCCGCAGGGTCTGTACGTCGCCCAGCAGCTCGTCGCGCAACAGTTGGCGGGCCTTGATCAGCGGCGGATAGTGCAGCGGCGGGAACAGCAGCAGCGCCGGGATGTCGAACGACTCGCAGCGACGCACCAGGGTCTGCAAACGCCCGAGCTCCTCGGCACAAGGGTAGAGCGCGCGGCACGGTTGCTGCGCTTCCACGCAATGCTCGATCCAGTCCGACGCGGTCTGCGGCGAGAGGCAGATCTCGATCGCCGCGGCGTTTTTTTGCAGGGTCAGCGGATCCTCGTAAAGCTCGATCCCCAGCTCGTCAGCCAGGGCCCGCGCAGCCTCGGGCCGGTCCGGGTCGGCCACACCGATCAGCTCGGCGTGCTGGGATCGCACGTAGGCGCGAGCCAGTTGCTCGGCCTCGCCGCAGCAGCCGATCAATCCCACGCGCGGCCGCCGGGTCACCATTGCTCCTCGCTGCCGTAAATCAGCGCGCCACGGATCGTACAGATCGCGCGGTGCGGCCGCGCTTTATAAATCAGATCGCGCAGAATCGTCGAATACGGCTCGCCGCTGCGCAGTATCAGGGCCACCTCGTGCAGCTGATCCCCGGCCGGACCGCCGGCCACGCCGGGCAAACGCCTGGCCAGGCCGATCAATCCCAGCAGCGCGCAGTCGGGCAGGTGCAGCAGCAGCCTGGCCGCCAAATAGATCATCCGCGCCTCTGCGGTAGCAACGGCAAATCGCAGGCGGCTCATCGCACCTCCTGGAACAACACCGGGCGCTTAAGCTCTGAACTTTGGTAGGCCGCCAGACTGAAGCGCAACACCTCGCGTCCGCGCTCGCCGCACAAATGCATTGGCTTACCGCTAAGCACCGCGTCGACAAAATGCTTGGCCGAATCCGAGAAGCTGTCGAGCCAGTCGGCGCGTAGATCCTCAAACCCCACGCTGCGTCCGTCGACGAATAACCGCAGCGGCGGCTCGTCGAGCAGCTGCCCGGTCCAGCGCGTGACTTCGAGGCTGCCGCGGGTGCCCGCAACCTCGAGGTGTTCGTCAGCGGCGTAGTAGCGGCTCTTGACGTGGCAGTTGGGCATCATCGTGCAGTCGAACACGCCCTTGGCACGGCTCTGGGCATAGTCCCAGGTGATCATCGCCGGTGCGTCGATGTGCCCAAAGCTGTATTCGATCCAGGCGCTGACCTCGCGCGGCGGACCCAGTAGGTCGTAGGCCACGGAGAACTTGTGGTTGCCGTCGTCGAAGACCGTGGGGCCCTTGCCGCACTGGGCGGCGTTGAGCCGCCAGGCCCAGGACGAGAGCGGCACCTGCCAACCGCCGCCGCACGAGCCCAGCCGCAGCCGCACGCTGAGCACCTCGCCGATCTCGCCTTGTTCGATCAGCTCCTTGGCTCGCAGATAGGGCGGATAGAACACGAAGTTCTCAAAGACCTTGAGCGCCACACCGTGCTGGTTTGCCGCGGCGATCATTTGGTCGCACTGTTCGATGGAGATCGCCATCGGCTTTTGCACGCTGATCTGCTTGCCCGCGGCAGCCGCGTCGCAGACCATCTGGCAGTGCAGGTCGTGGGGAGTGAGGATCTCCACCGCGTGGACCTGCGGATCGTCGAGCAGCGCGCGATAGTCGGTGTAAGTTTTACTCGCGCCCCACTGGTCTGCGCGACGCTCCGCCGTGGCCTGGTCGATATCGCACACCGCGTAAATCTCGGCTCGCGGATGCTCCAGATAGCCCGGCGCGTGCATGTCCGCAATCCGGCCTCCGCCGATGATGCCGATCCTCAGTCGCTCTACGTCCATTGGCTTTACCGGATTACTCACGATGCGACGAAGATTAGCAGCTTTGAGCAAACCTCGAAAGATTTGTTAAACTCACAAATTATCGACAGAGGTAACCATGGACCTTGGGCTAAGCGAACGTCATGCGCTGGTATGCGCGGCGAGCAAGGGGCTGGGAGCAGCCTGTGCCGCACAACTGGCGGCCGAGGGCGCCAAGCTGACGATCTGCGCGCGCAACGTCGAGCAGCTCGAGCGCACTGCCGCGCAAATCCGCGAACAGACCGGAGTCGAGGTACTGGCCGTGCAGGCCGACCTGACCAAGGCCGATCAGCGCGAACGCCTGCTCGAGGCGGCGCGCGAGGGTCTGGGCCCGATCGAGATGCTGGTGCTCAACGGCGGCGGGCCGCCGCCGGGCACGGCGACCCAGTTCACGGCCGAGGAGTACGCCCGCGCGGCCAATCAACTGCTGACGGCCAACGCCGATCTGGCCCTGCAATGCGTGCCGCAGATGCGCGAGCGCGGCTGGGGCCGGATAGTGGCCATCACCTCGATTGCGGTCAAGCAGCCGGTTCCCAACCTGGCGCTGTCCAACGCCGGACGCGCCGGTCTGACCGGGTTTCTTAAAAGCCTGGCGGCCGAGGTCGCGGCCCAAGGGATCACGGTCAACGCGGTCTGCCCCGGCGTGTTCTTCACAGACCGCATTCGTCAGCTCGCCGCTCTTGCGCCCGACGCGCAGTACCAGGACGTGGACAATAATACGCTGGAAAGACTGGTCGGCGGCTGTCCCAGCGGACGCATGGGACGTCCGGACGAGCTGGCCGCGCTGGTGGCGTTCCTGTGCTCGACGCGCGCCTCGTACATCACCGGCGCCTCAATCAGCGTGGACGGCGGCAGCCACCGCGGGCTGCTATAGATCCAGCGGAATAATTTCAACCAACGGAGGAATCAATGGCTGACGACGTATTTATCGTTCATGAGGAGGCCCAGACAGCCGAGGTCAAGTTCTGCCCGCTGATCCAGCGCGACTGCCGACAGGACGCCTGCCAGTGGTGGACCATCGACTATCAGGAGGACAAGGGCAAATACCGCATGAACTGCGCTATCGCGCTGATCGCCAAGGGAGTGACCGAGGAGTCGCTGTCCAAGCTCAAGGGCGGCTCGTTTAAATTGTAGCCGCCCTCGATGTATAATCAGCGTATCTGAACAATCCGCTGATGGAGGTGCGTTGTGAAAAACCTCCGTGTTGCATGGTTGGCAACGCTGCTCGCGCTGTTGCTGGTGTTCGCACTGTCCTGCGAATCAGGCGGCGATGACGACGACGCGATCGACGACGACGCCACAGGCGACGACGACACGGGCGACGACGACGATCAGGCGGACGACGACACGGGCGATGACGACGACCTGCCCCCGGGCTACTGCGAGACCCTGAGCTGGCAGGAGATCAACCTGCTGGGCGAGCTGAACACCATGGGCGCCAGCGACACGGTCTACGACAACGAGGGCGGGCCCTACGGTCTGGGCGAGTACACCCAGTACTACTACGGCAAGCTGGTCAACCAGGCCTGGCCGCAGCTCGCGCTGTGCGACGCGCCCGATCCGCAGTTCTGGGTGGTCGAATACAAGCACCCCTGGAAGCTGCGCGAGAGCGCCACGCTGTTCATCGACGTGGGCAGCTTCTTCCACCTGCTCGACGACGATCCTTCGCTGACGATCTTCCGCCTGCGCGTGCGCCAGATGCTGACCACCTCCACCAACGAGGCGCCCAACGCGCTGATGCTCTGGTGCAACATCCCGGTGCTGGCAATGATCAACTACGACGGCGACAAGCAGGCGGTCAACCGCACCATCGCCGAGGAGGTTGCGGCCTACCCTGCATACCACCTGGTGGACCTGGACTGGTATTACGCCCAGGTGCTGCTGGGCAAGGTGCGTTACAACGGCGAGCCGGTCTACATCTGGCAGATCATGACCGACGTGCGCCACATCAACGAGCGCGGCCACCAGCTCGTGGCCGACGTGATGGTTCTCGAGATCAACGAGATCTTCCCCAACATCCAACTGCCGACCTCGGCCGAACTGGAGTTTCTGCCCTGAGGCGCGATATGAAAAATAATGATCGTCACGCCAAATCGATCGACCTTAAGCAGTCCGTGAAACCCGCTGGGCAGACGCACAATGACCGTGGGTTGTTCATCGATTCCGTACTTGCCGGAATTGAAGATATCGACAACGAGTTTATTGCAATAACTGAATTCGTTTCTTGAGGATCAATCATCCCCCGCCCGGATCAGGCGGGTCGCCCTGTTGGTCTTGGGAGGATTTTTCGGACTGGCGTTCCTCGATCACGTGTTTGTGCGCAGGCTCTAGCATCGATTGCAGTTCGAGCAGGGCGTTGCCCACGGCTCCGGGCGCGGCTTTGCGCTTGCGGTAGTAGACCCAGCCACGGCGCTCGGCAGCCAGCATCAGCCGATCCAGGATCAGCAGCAGCGCCCCTGCCCCCAGGATCAGCGCCGCCCACTTTGCAATAATCATCACGCCTAAAAGCCCCCCCCCAATGTTGTCGGGTATGTGAAAAAGATAACCATCTTTGGGCCCAAGGCAACCGCCCGTCGAGTTTTTATAGCTGATCCGTAAGCGCCATCGCCTGACACCCGGCAGGCCGCGGCGTTATAATCGGCACGGCCCGAGCGTCCCATGTCGCGCAACGGGCCGTTGCATCAAGCTAGGAGGTAAGTACAAATGAGATTCCGATTCCCGACTATCGCGGGGGTTCTGCTGCTCGCACTGTTGCTGGTCGCCTTCACCTACGCGGCCCCTGACGAGGCTGCGCAGACGCAGACGACCTTCTCGCCGATCACGCAGGACGCCGTGCTTCCCAACGCCCCACTGACTTGCCCGGGCATGGTGCTGGGCAGCGTTGCGCCGCAATCGTCCACCGTGTCGATCGACCCGGCGACTGTGGCCGACGCGTTGCAGCGGCTGCGCGCGGACAACCCGGACGCCAAGCGCGAGCTGATCGGCGTGAGCGTGCCCGTGCCGCAGATCGATCCCGCCACCTGGGAGCAGCTCGAGGCGGCCGACGGCGCGCGCTCGTGGCGCGTGGCGATCCGCTCCGAGGGCGCGACTTTCATCCGGCCGCACTTCAGCGGTCTGAACGCGAACCTCGCGTCGCAGGTAATGGTCTACGGCGATCCGAGCGTCGGGACCGTGCAAACGTTGGAGCAGTTCAGGACCGACGGCGCTGACCAGTTCTGGGGCCCGCTGATCCAGGGCGACGTGCTGCACATCGAGCTGGTCAACGACTTGGATACGCCGCCGCAGTTCCGGATCGACTGGATCAGCCACGGCATCGTCGAGTTCGACGCGGGCTTGGATTCGGGCGAAAAGGAATCGTGGTGCTACTTGGACCCTACATGTCACAGCGACTGGGTACCGCTCAAGAGCGCGGTGGGCCAGATGGCCTTCGAGAGCGGGGGCGGCACTTATAGCTGCACCGGTACGCTGTTGTCCGATACCGCACTTACCTATCAACCGTGGTTCATCACCGCCAATCACTGCATCTCCGGCGCGTCCGAAGCCAACTCCCTGGTCGTCACCTGGAACTACAACACATCGGTGTGCAACGGCTCGGCGCCCAATTTCTACTCGCTACCCCATTCCTCGGGCTCGGACCTGAAGTGGACCAACAGCACTTACGACATGACCCTGCTGATGCTCGACAGCTCGCCGCCCGCGGGCGCTGCCTATTTGGGTTGGAGCGCCAGCCAGGTCGGCAGCGGCTCGGCGGCCAGCGTGCTGCACCATCCGGCGGGCGCGTATTTGCGACTGTCGATCGGCAACGTGGTGGGCACCTACTCCGACTTCACCGAGGTGCACTACCGCGAAGGCTCGACCGAGGGCGGCAGCTCGGGCTCGTCCCTGCTCAGCTCTTCGGCCAAGGTGGTGGGCACGCTCTCGGCCGGGGACGCCTCGTGCAGCCACATGAGCGGCACGGACTACTACGGCAACTTCGCCGGCGCCTACTCCGCAGGCCTGAGCAGCTTTCTCAACAACGGCTCGCCCGGTGACGACGACGATGATGACATCGACGACGACGATTCGGAGGACCGCGACTGCCAGACAATGTGCGAGCGCATCGACCAATGCTCGCTTTCAGGTGACCTCGGCATCAATACCATAAGCGAGTGTCTTGATCTGTGCGAACTCTTCAGGCAGTCGGTCTACGAATGCATCATCGCCGCTGATTCCTGCTCCGAGATCGAGGACTGCGTAGGCCTGGGCAGCAGCTCAAGCTCGAGCAGCGACAGCTCGGAGTGCTGCGGGCTATAAAATCTCTGGTCGCGGAAATAATCAATCGCCCTAGAATCCGCGCCCGGGCGGCTTAGAGCCGCCACAAAACTCGCAAAGCACGCTGGTCGTTAACCAACGACCCACTCCGCGTCGAAAGACGTGGGCCGGCTTTGCCAAGGACGTTGCTCCTCCAATTTTTTAGATAAGACCACGCTGAGCGAGCCATTGCGCTTCCGGCTTAGAGCCGGCGCAAAACTCGCAAGCGGACCAAACTCGTGGCTTAACGATGATCCCCGCGACGCGGGACGGATCGGCGCTAAATAACCAGGGAAATATGCGAGCCACGCTGCGGCTCGAAGCCGCCTGGAAGCCGCCTAGACCAGATCCGCCGAGCGGTCGCGTCCCACGGTTGTGGTTTGCAGCTCGAGCCCCAGGCGCGCGGCCACGGTCATCGCAATGTCCGAGATGCGATAGTTGCGCGCAAACTCCGGGTCGCGCAGCACCTTGCCCTGAGCCACGTCCGGCCCTTGGAACGCGATTACGATCCCGGCCGTGTCGTACGACCCGTGTCCGCCGATGAACAGACTGATATCGTCCGGCGTGTACCAGGGCAGCTTGGCGCCGATGTTGGTGGCCAGCCCCTTGCGGATCGGCAGTTGCCAGCCGTTGTGCATCAGCAACGCCAGGTCCGGGTGATGCAGGGTCCCGGGGCTGTTGTTCTCGGCGAAGTACGGGTGGAACAGCTCGCCGGGCTCGGAGATCCCCGGAATGCCGTCGATGCCCTGCCGCTCGCCGACCGCGATCCAGGGGCAGATCCAGTCGTCGACGAACTCGTCCCAGATCACATGCTCTTCAAGCGCCTGCTTGCATTCGGCCGCCCGGCGTCGGCGCTGGGCCACGGTCTCGGCCTTAAAGTACAGCGCGCCCACCGAGGTGCCCGAGAGCAGCGACACGCCGCGGCCGTCAAGCTCTTGGCGATTGATCAGCCCCTTGTCGTAGAGCACTGAGAGCGGATTGCAGTTGAGCTTGGGGTCCCAGTTGGTGCGCAGCGTCTGACGGTGGGTGATGTGGCCGTGGTCCGAGTAGAGCACGATCAGTGCGTCGCGGTAGTAATCGATCTGCTCCAGGCCGCGCATCAGCTTGCCGAACTGCAGGTCCACGTCGCGCATCGCGTCGAGCACCGGCTCGCGGATCACCGCACTGTTGTAGCGGCTGACCGCCACCCTGCCGTGCAGCAGCTTACGCCGCATCTCGTACTCGGTGGGATCGACCAGCGTGCCCAGGCCGTGCTGGCTGTCGTCCATTTCCGCGAGCAGCAGCACCGCCAGGTCGGGCTTCTCGCGGCGCAGCATCTCCAGCGAGGATTGGACCATCCAACTATCGGGCGGGAACATCTCCGGGTGCGCCTGGTAGGCCTTGGAGCAGAACAGTCGCTGTAACGCTGACTCGGGATCGGTCTCGCGGTCCGGGTCCGTCGGCGGATCGTAGAAGCTCCACAGCGGCGGCGGGTCAAGGTAGGCCGGGTGATCCTCGCCCGTGAGGACCATGTCGACGCCCG